>CAUJET010000030.1 GCA_963169665.1 Actinomycetota bacterium
GTCCCCGCCCACCTTGCGGGCGGCAACCCCGACCCAACCGTCTGGATCATCACCGACGACCTCGACCAACCACCCACCACCACAACGGTTCTGTTTCCGAGCGACTACTGATCCGCCGCCGGCTGTCGCCTCGCCCGATCGCGGCGACAGACCGCGGCAGTGGGTGGCGTGACCGGCCCTTCGGGCCAGGTGCCGTGGGCAGCTGGACCGTCAGCCGATCTGCGTTGCGGCCTGCAGCCGAGATCGCTGATAGTCGAACATCGCCCGACACTCGAACTCGCGGCGGGTCGGCTCGGCATCCAACGAAGCGTCGCTCGGCGATGCGAACGGGCCCGTGACGATGATCCCGTCCCCGGCATGGTGCGTGTACCAGCCGAACCAACGCTGCACCGGATCGTGATACGAACCGAACTCGACAACATCACCGAAATGCAGCACCTGCGGAACCCACCCCCGCCCACCCGGCGCCACGGGCCACAACGAACGCCGCCAACCGAATGGATCAGTCGTGTCAGCGTCCAAAGTCGCCGCCCACAACGGGAACCGCACCTCGCCGGCGAAGGGATGATCGAGCACCACCCCGTTCACGAGACGCAGCACCACCAACCGCGGCATCGAATCCATCGCACACCTCCTCACGCGTCGTTCACATCAACAGCGGGGAAGCCGAGACTCATTGTAGCGGCCGACGTCCGGTCGATGAACGTAGGTATCAGCTGCGAGGCACCCGGAGCCCCTTCGCCCTCGGCAGGAGTGAACAGCGGACAGTCGACGCGACGAACAACGCTTCAACGATGCGAAGCTCGGGCCATGGCGCACCACGACGACGAGCTCGACCAACGCTCCACGCCGCAGTTGTTCGCGCTGTACCGACAAATCCTGCGACAACTACGTGCTCGTGGTGTGGTGCGCACCGAGAACGCCCCGGCCGGGGACTATGCAGAGTTCCTCGTTGCAAGCGCTCTCGGTGGAACGCTGGCACCAAATTCCGAGAAGAGCTTCGACGTGCTGGTGGGTGATCTCCGGATCCAAGTGAAGGCGCGTGTTCTCTCCGACCCGCCAAAGTCGGGCCAGCTCCAGCTATCGCCCTTCCGGTCCTTCGACTTCGACGAGGCGATCATCGTTCTGTTCGACGATCTCGACTACGGAGTACGCCAAGCAGTCAGAGTTCCGGTCGACGCTGTGCGAGCGGTCGCACTGCACAATCAACACGTCAACGGGCACATCGTTCACGCGCGTCCAGCGTTGCTCTCCGCGCCGGGAACAACCGACATCACGTCTCTGCTGAAAGCGGCGACCTAGCGGGCCGAGAGCCTCCGACCCGGCCGCCACTCGCGTTCAGCGGCAGAGAAGGTGGCCACCCGAATGCGCGGTGTGCCTACAGATCAGAGCTCGACCGACAGCCCGTGCCGGCCGAGAGGCTCCGGATGCGATGCCAGCTCGCTGAGGTCGGCGCGGAGGCGCGACAGGTGGAGCGAGAGTTCGCCGTCGCCGGTGAGATCGCGGGTCCGTTCGATCGCCCAGTCGAGCCCACCGGGTTGAGTTGCGTGGCTCGCCCATCCCTGTAGTGCCGTCTCGGCCTCGGGGAAGGTGCGGGCGATGCCGAGCACGTGCAGATCGGTGTTGTCACGGCGGGCCGCGTACATCTCGCCGGTGCCGGTGTTCCAGGCGATCCGCCACTCGACGACCGGTTCGCGAGTTGAGGTCCAACGTTGCCCGTAGTCGACCTCGGGACTGGAACGACGCGGGTTCCGTGCGAACCACTCCTCGACGGGATTCGTTCCGGTCACGACAGCACCTCGCCGTTCACCGGTGCAGCCGGCGCCCGACGTGGCGGGACGGTGCCGGCTGGCTTCGAGCGGCCAGCGCGCAGCGCGGCGAGTTCGACTCCGACGAACGCGGCGACTTGGTGCTCGTCGAGACCGAGTTCACCGAGACGGACAACGCAGGCGCCGATCGTCTCGACCACTTGCGAGCGCTCGTAGTCAAGCTCCGCCAACCGCGCAATGGCCCGCTCTGTCGAGCGCAGCAGATCTTCTTGTTCGCCGAGCCGGTCCTTGGCCCAGTTCCGCAGCGAGCTCACCGCTTCTGATCTCATCATCGACCTCCCGAGAGTCGAGGCCGCCCAGCGCGTCCTCGCCGCAGAGTCACCCCACCCCTCGGGAATCCGTCGCGCACCACGACGCGCGATCAACGCCGTCCGATTCGAAGCCGCCGGCTCACCTCGGCGATCAACTCACCGTCGGACACCGCAATCAGCGACGGTGCCGCGAACGCCGCTGACGCCCACGTCGGAACCACCACCTCTGGGGTCGGGCTGACGAGGTCGACCAGCGAAACGCCCAGCGTGATCGCGAACGCGACGAGCAGGTCGGTGGTCAGGTGCGTCCGTCCGAGCTCGAGTGCTGACAGCTGAGCTTGCGTCAGTGCCAGCCCGTCGAGCCGCGGCGCCACCCGCTGGCCGAGCTCTGCCTGCGACCATCCGCGACGCCGCCGGGCTCCTCGGAGATTCGCAGCCACCGTGCGCGACATGAACCCGTCGGGCACTATCGACGCAGCTCGCCCGGACCGACCGCTGCGGCCGCTCGTCGATCGTCCCGGCTTCGTGTGCGACATGACCGCTGTCTCGATTCCCGAGCCCGCTCGATGCGCGCTCGCTCACCGATCCTCCCCACCCCAGCCACTACACGACGCATCGCGTCGGTCAACGTGTTCCCGACCGGCAATCGCGGCATGTTCCCGATCCGCGCCCGAAAGCGCCAGTCAGAATGCACAGATTACGACCCAAGGGTGAACAGGCGTCGCGGCCGCATCGCCGGTGGGGTGGGGTGCGTCGGTGCACCATGCTGTCGATCGCCAAACTCCGAGTCGGCCAAGAGGCCTACCACCTGTCCGGGGTCGCCCAATCCCTCGACGAGTACTACACCGGGGCCGGCGAATCTGTCGGCCGATGGCTCGGCGGGGGAGCGGCACGACTCGATCTGACCGGCGATGTGCGACCCGACGATCTGCGCGCCGTGCTCGCTGGACTCGCCCCCGGCACCGGTGGTCTTGATCCGAACGGCAACCAGCTCCGCACCTCAGCACGGCGCGTCCCAGGGTTCGATCTGACGTTCAAACTGCCGAAGTCGGCCAGCGTGCTGTACGCCGTCTCGGACGATCCCCGCGTCCAGGGAGCGATCATCGACGCAGGCGAGACCGCCGTGAGGGAAGCGGTCGCCTGGCTTGAACGCGAGGCGATCCGTGCCAACCGTGGATCGCACAACAAGGCGTGGCTCGATAAGCAACAAGCCGTCGACCCGAACAACACGACCCGATGGCGGCCGCAGCGGATCACGACCCACGGCGTCGTCGCGGCAGGTTTCCGTCATCGCACCTCCCGCGCGGGCGACCCGTTGCTGCACTGGCATGTGCTTGTCGCCAACCTCGTCGAAGGCAACGACGGGCGCTGGTCGGCTTTCGCTCACCCGGAGATCTACCGCTCCGCCAAGACCGCCGGCCAGATCTTCCAGGCCGTCGCCCGCCGCGAGCTCACCGCCAGCCTCGGTGTCGACTGGGTCCGTGGACGTCACGTGCAAGAAGTCGCCGGTGTGCCCTCGCATCTGCTCGAGGTGTTCTCGAAACGACGCGCCGAGATCGAATCATGGCTTGCTTCGAACGGTCGAGCCGACACCCCGCAGGCCGCGCAGGAGGCCACGTTGGCGACGCGGCGGGGCAAGCCTGAACGCGAAGGCGAGCGGCTTGATGCCGGATGGAAACGAGAAGCGATCGCCGAAGGCTGGGGCCCGGACCAGGCCGAGCGGCTGATCGTCCAAGCCACCCAGACCGTCACCGCCGACCCGATCGGCGAGGTGTGGCGGCTGGCGGCGGTCGGGTTCGATGAGGCCGGCGGTGCCGACCACTATGAGCGAACCGTCGAACCGGAGGAGTGGATCGCCGATCTACTCCGGCGGGAACTCACCCAGACCTCAACCACGTTCACGAGGTTCGAGTTGACCGAAGCTGTCGCCGCCCGAATCGGAACGGGTGCGACGGTCGCCACGATCGATCGTGTCGTGGCCTGCGTCCTGGCCAGTGACCAAGTGATCGCGGTTCACGAACCGGACACGCCAGCGCCACGCGGCCGTGCCCGCTACACCAGTCGCGACATGCTCGCCGTCGAGCAACGCCTCCTCGCCGCATTCACCGCCACCAACACCAACCAGCCGCTCACCGCCGACATCGTCGAATCGGCAATCGCCGACCGGATCACGATCGGCACTGATCAGGCGACGGCGGTGCGCACGCTGTGCGCCGCCACCGGGCCGCTGGCTGTGCTCGTCGGGCCGGCGGGGACCGGCAAGACCTTCACGCTCGACACGGTCCGCGACGCCTACGAGCGCGCCGGCTACCAGGTGATCGGCGCCGCACCATCCGCTCGCGCAGCGATCGAACTGCACACCGGCGCAAACATCCCGTCACGCACCCTGCACTCCCTACTGGCAGCGTGGGAACGCGGCCACGAGCAACCAACCCCCTCCACCGTGGTGGTCATCGACGAAGCGGGAATGACCGACGTTCGACTCCTGGAGCGGAGCATCAACCTTGTCCGTCAGGCCGGGGGACGGGTGGTCCTGGTCGGCGATCACCACCAGCTCCCCGAGATCGACGCCGGAGGCGGGTTCTCGGCCGCAACCACACGCACGAGCACCGTTGCGGAACTGACCGTGAACCGACGTCAGCACGCACCCTGGGAACAGGACGCGCTCGCCGAACTGCGCGCCGGCAACATCACCATCGCGGTGCGTGCCTACCTCGACCACGACCGAGTGGCAGTCGCTGACGACCGTCAACAGATGGTCGAGATCGCGATCGACCGGTGGCAACAGGCCCGTGGCGATGGCCGCCATGTTGTGCTGCTCGCCGGGACCAACGAACTCGTCGACGTCCTCAACGAGGCCGCACGCCGACAACTGGTCGACAACGGAGAACTCGCCGCCGACCTCGACGGGCACTACGGGCATCGCGGCTACCGGATCGGGGAACGGATCGTGCTGCGCCGAAACAGCGATCGGGCGCGCACCCTGGACGCCCAACACGTCACCGTCGCCAACGGCCAAACCGGCACTGTCACCGGGATCGGCGACGGCGCGCTCTCCGTCATCCTCGACAACCACAGCACGATCATCACCCTCGACGAGACCTATCTCGCCCACGGTGGACGCGTCGACCACGCCTACGCCCTCACCACCACACGCGCCCAGGGCGGCACCTGGGAACAAGCGATCACCGTCGGCCTCGACGGCCTCTACCGAGAAGCCG
>CAUJET010000031.1 GCA_963169665.1 Actinomycetota bacterium
TGGTGCGACGTCGCCGGCGAGCGGATGCAGGACGCACGGACGAACGACCTCATCTTCGATGTACGCCGACTGGTGTCGTACCTGTCGAGCATCTGCACCCTCGTGCCCGGCGACCTCATCTTCACGGGTACACCCGACGGCGTCGGCGCGGCGCGTGGGCGCTTCCTCGCCCCGGGCGAGCTGCTCGTCTCGGGCGCCGAGGTGATCGGCGAACTGCACAACCGCTGCGTCGATCCGGCAGCGTCCTGATGGGGCTGCATCGTCTGCTCGGCATGCGCATCGGCGTGCCGGCCCCCGACGCACTCGGGGCGTTCTACACCGAGCTCGGGCTGGGCGAGCCCACGCCGGGCACGTGGGCGGGTATCGACGCCGGACCGCTGGTGAGCGTCGAGCAGTATCCGTTCCGCAGATTGCTGGAGGTCACCCTCGGCGCCGACGACGACCGTTCGGTCGAGCAGGCGGCGGCTCGACTCACCGACCTCGGGATGTCGGCGACGATCGACCACGGCGGGTTGAGCGTGGTCGATCCGCACAGCCAGGTCACCTTCCGGGTGCGCGCCGCCGACCCGGTGCCGGCCCAGGCGCCACCCTCGTCGATCACCGACAACGCACCCGGCCGCATCGTGCGGCGCAACGCCCGCGCCGACGGCGTGTTCGGTGCACCCCGACCGCCGCGACGCCTCGGCCACCTCGTGATCGGCTCCCCCGACCTCGACGCGACCCGCGATCTCCTGGTGGCACTCGGCTGCAAGGTGAGCGATGAGATGCCAGGCATCATCGCCTTCCTCCGGTGCTCCACCGACCACCACAACATCGGCCTGGTCGGTTCTCCCGTGCCGATGCTGCAGCACTACTCGTGGGAGTGCGACGACATCGACCACGTCGGCCACGCCGCCACCGCGCTCCTGCGCGCCGACCCGACCCGCCATGCGTGGGGCTTCGGTCGCCACTTCATCGGCTCCAACCACTACTGGTACCTGCGCGACCCCGCAGGTTCGTTCCTCGAGCTGTTCAGCGACATGGACGTCATCGACGACGACGAGGCCTGGGAGCGCGAAGGGCGCACCCCGTTCGGCTTCGAACACGTCGCCAACTCCTGGGGCCCGGCCATTCCCGCCGAGTTCATCGCCCCGGTCGATCTCCCCGAGCTGCAGGCCGCGTGGGCGGCGCACTCGTGACCGACGCTGACGTCGCCGGGCACCCTGCGTGCGAGGTCCTCGTCGTCGGCTTCGGCCCGGTCGGCGCCACCATGGCCGGGCTGCTCGCCCGCCGCGGCGTCGACGTCGTCGTGGTCGACCGCGAGGTCGACGTGTACCCGCTGCCTCGCGCCGCACACTTCGACCAGGAGATCATGCGCATCGTGCAGGAGCTGGGCGCGCTCGACGAGGTCGCACCGAGCACGCGACCGTTGCCCGGCATGGACTTCCTGACCGCCGATCGACAGGTCCTGCTGTCGATGCGCTCGGGCGATCGCACCCGCTCGGGCTTCCCTGCGTCGGTGCTGTTCCACCAACCCGGGTTCGACCGGTCGATCCGCGACAGCGCCGTGCAGCACGGCGCGCGTGCCCTCCTCGGCGTCGAGCTGGTGTCGATCGACCAGCACGCCGAACGTGTGACGGCCCACCTCGGCGACGGCTCATCGATCGACGCCCGCTGGGTGGTCGCCTGCGACGGTGCGCGCAGCACGGTGCGCAAGACGATCGGCACCACGATGGACGACCTCGAGTTCGAAGAGCCGTGGCTGGTGCTCGATCTCGTGCTCGCCGACGGTACGGCGCCGCCATCGGACGTGTGCTTCCAGGTGTGCGACCCGGCTCGACCACACACGCTGGTGCCGATGCCTGCACCGCGTTTCCGGTTCGAGTTCATGCTCCTCCCCGGCGAGGACCCGGAGTGGATCCAACGGCCCGAGGTGATGCTCGATCTGCTGTCCGCATGGGTCGACCCGACGACGGTCACGATCGAACGAGCCGCGGTCTACACGTTCCACGGTCTGATCGCCCATCGGTGGCGGGACGGACGCGTGCTCCTCGCCGGCGATGCAGCCCACCAGATGCCGCCCTTCCTCGGACAGGGCATGTGCTCGGGGATCCGCGACGCGGCGAACCTCGCCTGGAAGCTCACCCGGGTGCTGTCGGGTGCGAGCGACGCAACCCTGCTCGACACGTACCAAGCCGAACGGGAGCCCCACGTGCGCGCGATCGTCGAGGCCGCGGTCGGGTTCGGACGGTTGATCTGCACCACCGACGTCGCCGCGGCCGCGGCCCGCGACGAGGCGATGCTCGCGGCGAGGGCTGCTGCGGGAACCGAGGCACCTGCGGGCGACGACGGCGCCGGCCTCATGCCGCCGCTCGGGCCCGGCCCGCTGGTGCTCGACGGCGGTGGTCCGCAGGCCGTGCAGGTGACGATCGACGACGTCCGCTCCGACGACGAGGTCGGCGACCGGTTCCTCGTGGTCGTCCGGTCACGCACTACCCACGCTGCCTCGCTGGACGCGTGGGAACGCGCCGGCGCATTCGTGGCAGATGCATCGGCCGACGCGACGTGGGCCGCCGTGCTGGATGCGTTCATCCCGGCCGTCGACGTGGTGGTGGTGCGACCCGACCGGTACGTGCTCGCCGCCGGGTCGGTGTGTCCGCCGGTGCCGCCGGTGCTCCTCACCGCCGGCTGACGCGCACGCGTCCGATGCCGTGCCGACCGGCGCGGAGATGGGCGCCATCGGGAGGAACGCGGGCGTTTCGCCCCCACGCCGCGGAGCGGTCGTCCACAATGGACCGATGGCCGGACCCGATCCCCTCCCCGACCTGACCGTCCCCGCCGCGGAGCAGCCGTCCGACGGTGCCGCCGATCGTGCGGAGGACGCCGCGCTCGGCGACGACATCCGCCTGCTCGGGCGGCTGCTGGGCGACGTGATCCGAGACCAGGCCGGCGACGAGGTGTACGAACTCGTCGAACGGGTGCGCCGGCACGCGGTGAGCGCGCGGCGCGAGGACGGCACGGTCGACGTCGCGGCGCTCGGCACCTTCCTCGACGGCGTCGAGCCGGAGACGGCGGTCCACGTGGTTCGTGCGTTCAGCTGGTTCTCGTTGCTCGCCAACATCGCCGAGGACGTGCACCAGGTGCGCCGTCGTCGGCACTATCGGTCCATCGCCGCACCGGTGCGCCCGGGCACGCTCGACCATGCGGTCGCGACGCTCACCGACCATCTGCACGACCCGGTGTCGGTCGCAGCGGTGCTGCGCCGGGTGGAGGTGAGCCCGGTGCTCACTGCGCACCCCACCGAGGTGCGACGCAAGACGATCCTCGACGTCCAGCGGCGCATCGCCGACCTGCTCACCTGGCGTGGCCGAGTGCAGATGGATCGCGAGGAGGCCGCCGAGTGGGAGCGCGACCTTCGCCTCCAGGTGCTGACGCTCTGGCAGACCGCGCTGCTGCGGCTCTCGAAGCTCCGCGTGCGCGACGAGATCGCCGAGGCCCTCCGGTACTACGAGCTCACCCTGTTCGACGTGCTCACCTCCCTCCAGGCAGACGTCCAGCGCACCGTCGACGCGCTCGCGCCGCACCACGGGCGTGTGCAGCCCGTCGTCCGCATGGGGTCGTGGATCGGCGGCGACCGCGACGGCAACCCGTTCGTGACGGCGGAGGTGTTGCAGCTCGCCGTCGATCTCCAGGCGAGCACGGCGCTCACCCACCACCTCGCCACCCTGCAACGCCTGTCGGTGGAGCTGTCGATGTCGTCGCGGCTCGTCACCCCGTCGCCCGAGCTGCTGGCACTGGCCGACGCGTCGGCGGACGCGTCACCGTTCCGCGCCGACGAGCCCTACCGACGGGCGCTGCGCGGCATGTACGCCCGCCTCGCTGCCACCGCGCTCGACGCGCTCGGCACCGTGCCGGGTCCGCCGCCACACGCCGTCCTCCCGCCGTACACGACGGCCGAGGAACTCGCGAACGATCTCGGTGTGGTCGACGCATCGCTGCGCCGGCATGGCGCGGCGGCCCTCGCGGACGCCCATGTGGCGCCGGCGCGGTTGGCGGTCGACCTGTTCGGGTTCCACCTGTGCACGCTCGACCTTCGCCAGAACAGCGACGTGCACGAGCTCGTCGTCGACGAACTGCTGCGCAGCGGCGGCGTGGTCGACGACTACCTCGGGCTCGACGAGGACGGCCGCATCGCAATTCTGCGGCGCGAGCTCGCGACGGCGCGCCCGTTGCTGCACCGGGCTCTGGCCGCATCGGCCGAGACCGTGAAGGAACTCGCGATCGTCGAAACGGCCGCCGCTGCGGTCGATCGGTTCGGCGAACGGATCATCTCTCACGCGGTGATCTCGAAGTGCAACTCGGTGAGCGACGTGCTCGAGGTGGCGACGATGCTGCGCGAGGCCGGACTGCTGCGCCCGGGCACCGATCCGCACCTCGCGCTCGACATCGTGCCGCTGTTCGAGACCATCGACGATCTGCGCAGCTCAGCGACGATCGTCACCGCGCTCCTCCAGGTGCCCGAGTACCGCTCGTGGCTCGACCGCTGCCGCGGCGGGCTGCAGGAGGTGATGCTCGGCTACTCCGACAGCAACAAGGACGGCGGCTACCTGGCCGCCAACTGGGCGCTGTACCGAGCACAGGTGCAGCTCGTCGACGCATGCCGCGACGCGGGCGTCCACCTCCGCTTCTTCCACGGTCGGGGCGGCACCGTCGGCCGCGGCGGCGGGCCGAGCTACGACGCGATCCTGGCGCAGCCCCCGGGCGCGGTCGACGCCACGCTGCGGATCACCGAACAGGGCGAGGTGATCGCCGCCCGCTACGCCAACCGCGACCTCGCCCGCCGCAGCCTCGAGGCGCTCGTCTCGGCCGCTGCCGAGGCGACCGTCGGCGCCGGCGGATCGACGGCCGACCCGACCTTCGTCGAGATCATGGACGCGCTCGCCGACGCGTCGCTCGACGCGTACCGCGGGCTGGTGTACGGCGACCCCGACTTCGTGCGGGTGTTCCGATCGTTCACGCCGATCGGCGAGATCGCCATGCTGAACATCGGCAGCCGACCCGCGTCGCGCACCGCGAGCGACCGCATCGAGGACCTGCGTGCCATCCCATGGGTGTTCAGCTGGAGCCAGTGCCGGATCATGCTGCCCGGCTGGTACGGCGCCGGCAGTTCCTTCGCCACCTGGGCAGGCGACGACGCCGGCCGGCTCGCCGAGCTCCGGCGCATGAACCGCGCCTGGCCGGTGTTCCGCACGATGATGTCGAACATGGGCATGGTGCTCGCGAAGAGCGATCTCGCCATCGCCCGTCGCTACGCCTCGCTGGTGACGGATCGGGTCGCCGGTGAGCGGGTGCTGTCGGCGATCGAGGCCGAGCACGAGCGGTCGGTCGCCTGGGTGGAATCGATCACCGAAGCGCCGTTGCTCGGCGACAACCCGACGCTCGCCCGGAGCATCCGCAACCGCTTCCCGTACCTCGACCCGCTCCACGAGCTGCAGGTCGACCTGCTC
>CAUJET010000032.1 GCA_963169665.1 Actinomycetota bacterium
GCGGCTGGTTGGTGTTGGTGGCGGTGAATGCGGCGAGGAGGCGTTGCTCGACGGCGAGCATGTCGCGACTGGTGTAGCGGGCACGGCCGCGTGGCGCTGGTGTGTCCGGTTCGTGAACCGCGA
The DNA here is from genome assembly GCA_963169665.1 of Actinomycetota bacterium. GTDB lineage: Bacteria > Actinomycetota > Acidimicrobiia > Acidimicrobiales > Ilumatobacteraceae > VFMC01. The sequence continues at coordinate 124 of CAUJET010000032.1, forward strand.
TCACTTGGTCGCTGGCCAAGACGCGGGCCACGACACGATCGATCGTGGCGACCGTCGCACCCGTTCCGATTCGGGCAGCGACAGCTTCGGTCAACTCGAACCTGGTGAACGTGGTCGAGGTTTGGGTGAGCTCTCGCCGGAGCAGATCGGCGATCCATTCCTCCGGTTCGACGGTTCGCTCATAGTGGTCGGCACCGCCGGCTTCATCGAACCCGACCGCCGCCAGCCGCCACACTTCGCCCACCGGGTCGGCGGCGACGGTCTGGGTGGCTTGGACGATCAGCCGCTCGGCCTGGTCGGGTCCCCACCCGTGGGTGATGGCTTCTCGCTTCCATCCGGCATCGAGACGCTCGCCTTCGCGTTCGGGTTTGCCGCGCCGTGTCGCCAACGTGGCATCCTGCGCGGCTTGGGGGGTGTCGGCTCGACCGTTCGAAGCGAGCCATGATTCGATCTCGGCGCGACGTTTCGAGAACACCTCGAGCAGATGCGATGGCACACCGGCGATCTCTTGCACGTGACGGCCACGGACCCAGTCGACACCGAGGCTGGCGGTGAGTTCGCGGCGAGCGACGGCCTGGAAGATCTGGCCGGCGGTCTTGGCGGAGCGGTAGATCTCCGGGTGAGCGAACGCCGACCAGCGTCCGTCGTTGCCTTCGACGAGGTTGGCGACGAGCACATGCCAGTGCAGCAGCGGGTCACCGGCGCGTGAGGTGCGATGACGGAACCCTGCGGCGACGACGCCGTGGGTGGTGATCCGCTGTGGCCGCCACTGGGTCGTGTTGTTCGGGTCGAGGGCATGCTGGCGGTTGAGCCACGCCTTGTTGTGCGATCCACGGTTGGCACGGATCGCTTCGCGTTCCAGCCAGGCGACCGCTTCGCGAACGGCGGTCTCGCCGGCGTCGATGATCGCTCCCTGGACGCGGGGATCGTCGGAGACGGCGTACAGCACGCTGGCCGACTTCGGCAGTTTGAACGTCAGATCGAATCCTGGGACGCGCCGTGCGGAGGTGCGGAGCTGGTTGCCGTTCGGGTCAAGACCGCCGGTACCGGGGGCGAGTCCGGCGAGCACGGCGCGCAGATCGTCGGGGCGTACGTCGCCGGTCAGGTCGAGTCGTGCGGCTCCCCCGCCGAGCCATTGGCCGACGGATTCGCCGGCGCCGGTGTAGTAGTCGTCGAGGGATTGGGCGACCCCGGAGAGGTGGTAGGCCTCTTGGCCGACTCGAAGTTTGGCGATCGACAGCATGGTGCACCGACGCACCCCACCCCGCCGGCGATGCGGCCGCGACGCCTGTTCACCCTTGGGTCGTAATCTGTGCAGTAGGCCATATTGCATTGGGTGAACGATCGGGAACGCGGTTCCCGATGGCGGGTGCGGGCCCGCAGTAGCAGGGCGTTCGCGCGTGGGAGGGCTCGCGCGGACGGTTTGGTGTTGTTGCTCGTGAGTTCAGTGGGGTGTCGGCGTGACCTGGCGGTTTGCATGGTGTCGTTCGTTTGATGCAAGTATCAGTCAGTGAACGATATGCGGGTGGTGCGGTGAGCGGGCCGATCGAGGTGGCCGGATCGGCGCATCTGGTGGTTGTGTCGGGTGCGACGTTGCTTCGCCCGGACGCCCAGTTGTTCGACGCGATGCTGCAGGGTTGGTCGGCGCAGCAGACAGCGCGCCGGTTGAGCTCGCTCACGATCTCGTCGACGGTCGGGTTGGTGCGCCGCTTCCAGGCGCACACCGGTGTGTTCCCGTGGGAGTGGACGCCGGCGCATCTCGATGAGTGGTCGACCGACCTCGTGTCGGTCCGCCATGTCGCCGCCTCGACGTTGCGGACCTATCAGCAGGCGATCCGGTTGTTCCTCGGGTACGTGTGCGATCCGGCGTATGGGTGGGCGGCGCAGTGCGAGTCGCGGTTCGGGTCGTATCCGGTGCAGATCAGCGGACCCTGGAACACGGCGGTGCATCGCAGTGTGCACGAGGCGCGCCCGGCGCGGCGTTCGTTGTCGCGTGTCGAGCTGCAGGCGTTGTTCGACGCCGCCGACGATCTGGTCGACGAGATCCGGTCACGTGGTCGCAAGGGATGGGTGGCGGCGTTCCGGGATGCGACGATGATCAAGACCGCGTACGCGTTCGGGTTACGCCGCCACGAGCTCGTCCGGCTCGACGTGCACGACTTCGGCCGCAACCCGAAAGCCGGCGAGTTCGGCGAGTTCGGGGTGTGTCATGTCCGCTTCGGCAAAGCCATGGCGGGCAGCCCACCGAAGCGGCGCAGCGTGTTGACGGTGTGGCCGTGGTCGGTCGAGATCCTCGAGCAGTGGGTCACCGAGGTGTGGCCGCATGTCCGCCCGGCCGACAGCGCTGTGTTGTGGCCAACCGAGCGTGAGGGTCGGGTCAGCGACAAACGATTCGGGACCGCGTTCGCGAGGATCCGAGAACATGCCGGTCTGCCGGTCGAGTTGACCCCGCACGCGTTGCGGCACAGCTACGTGACGCATCTGATCGAGGACGGCTTCGACGCTTTGTTCGTGCAGCAACAAGTCGGCCATGAGCACGCCTCGACGACATCGATCTACACATCGGTGTCGTCGGACTACAAGACCCGGGTGCTACGCGACGCGCTTGACCGGGTCGTGACCGGCGCCCGCGAACCGCGACCACCATCAAACCCGGGAGAATCGTGATGACCAAGAAGATGACGTATCGGTGGCAGCTGCGCGAGCGTATGGCCGAGCGGGGCTGGTGGAAGACCACCGATCTTGCTCCGCTGCTCGCCGATCGCGGCATCCATCTCTCCGCCGCCCAGACCTATCGGCTCGTTGCTCACACACCTGAGCGGCTGTCGCTCGACGTGCTCGCCGCGTTGTGCGACATCTTGGGCTGCAGCCCAGCCGAGCTGATCGAGATCCACGCCGTCGAACCCCACGCGCAGCGCACCGGGACCGACGAAACGATCGGTGACATCACCAAGATCCGCGCCGGGATCCGGCCCAAACGAGCCCGGGTCACATGAACCTCGCCAGCGTCACCACCGACCCGGCCTCCGCCGGCACCATCGACGCCGGCACGATCGACGCCGGCGACATCAGCGACATCAGCGACATCGAGCAGTATCAGCTGGCCCTGTTCGAGGCGTGGGCGGCAGAACTGGTTGCAGGCATTGACGATCCCGGCGTGCGGCACACCATCTCCACCTACTTGCGCTGGGGGCAGAAACGGCGACTGGCACGAGCCGTCACGACCCGAGTCTTGGCACCATGGTCAACGCTGGCAGCACGACAACAAACACTGCGAGCCGTCGAGTTCGTGACCTGGATCGCCAGCCGGCACGACACTCTCAGCGAGGTCGATCAGCACACCATCGACATGTGGTTCGCCGACGGCACCACGACCCGCATCCACACCCGCCACTTCCTCGTCTGGGCCCAGCAACAACGCCTCGTTGACCGGCACCTGCGGTTCCCGATCATCACACCCAGCGCTGGCAACCCGCTCCCCGCCCCCGAACGAGATGCCCTCGTCGCCCGCCTCATCAACGACACCACGATCCCCAACGACGTGCGCATCGCCGGCCTCCTCATCGCGCTCTACGCCCAACCCATCACTCGCATCAGTCGCCTCCAGCGCCACCACCTCACGCTGAGCGATCACGGATTGCGCCTCGCCCTCGGGGCGGACCCGATCGAGCCGGTCGAGCCGCTCACATCACTGCTCGTCGACCTCGCCCTCACCCTGCCGCCCGGTGACGCCTGGTTGTTCCCCGGACAGAACCCACAGCGACCAGTCAGCCCCAAGACGCTCGGTCGACGGCTACTTCGACACGGTGTCACCCGCGCCGCCCGCGTTGCCGCGCTGCACCACCTCATCGAACACGTGCCCACCCCCGTGCTCGCCAACCTGATCGGCTACAACCCCAACTTCATCGCCGACCGGGCCGCCACCCTCAACACCACCTGGGCGAACTACCCGACGCTGCGCGCGCGAACCTCCAGCAACGAGCAAGACTCGCGGGCATGAAGCTCGTCCTGGTCGGCACTGATCTACCCGGGCGGACGTTCTGCGATCCCGACGGCACGCCGCTCGACAACGTCCACGTCGGTGTGCAAATTCGGACCGAACCCAAACATCTCGTGCGCGGCGACGCCGCCGACGCCCGCTGGCAACTCGAGATCGAGACCACCACCGATAGCGACGGCCAGCTCGACTTTCGCGGGCCCGCCGTTCACGGAAAGCGGGGCGACCGATTCATCTACCTCACATGGGGCAACGTCGACGACGCCGGCGCGTTCCATATGTTCCGGCGGGCCAAGCTCATGCTCAACCGCGTCGATCCCGGCCTCATGCGCGACGCCACCACACGCGGCCACCTCACAGCGCGAGTTCAACTCACGGACGACCGGGGCGGACCTCGATGCGCCCGCGTCGACCCGCCCGCAATCACCTGGAACCTCGACTAACCAACCAAACACGAGCCAACCGAACATGAGCCTCTACCGGTGCAATCCGATTGACGATTTCGGGCGCGGATCGGGAACATGCCGCGATTGCCGGTCGGGAACACGTTGACCGACGCGATGCGTTCGTGCGGTGGACGGGGTGGGGTTGGTCGGCGAGCGAGCGTGCGTGGTGCGGGCTCGGGAAGCGAGTCAGCGGTCATGTCGCACACGGAGACGGGACGTTCGAGGAGCGGGCGCAGTTGGCCGTCGGGGCGGGCTGCGTCGATGGTGCCTGACGGGTTCATGTCGGACACGGTGGCTGGGAATCTCCGACGAGTCCGGCGTCGTCGCGGGTGGTCGCAGGCAGAGCTTGGTCATCGGGTGGCGCCGCTGCTCTATGGGGTGTCGCTGACGCAAGCTCAGGTGTCAGCGTTCGAGCTTGGCCGGACGCATCTGACCGTGGATCTGCTCGTCGTGTTCGCGATCACCTTGGGCGTGTCGCTGGTCGAGCTCGTCAGTCCGATGGCAGAGGTCCCGGTTCCAGCGTGGGCGTCAGCGGCGTTCGCGAGGCCGTCGCTGATTGCGGTGTCCGACGGTGAGTTGATCGCCGAGGTGAGCCGGCGTCTCCGACTCTGAATGCGTTGGTCGCACGTCGTGACGCGCGATGGATTCTCGAGGGGTGGGGTGACTCTGCGTCGAGGACGCGCTGGGCGGGCTCGGCCCTCGGGAGGTTGATGATGAGATCAGAAGCGGTGAGTTCGTTGCGGAACTGGGCCAAGGATCGGCTCGGTGAACAGGAAGATCTGTTGCGTTCGGTAGAGCGCGCCATTGCGCGGTTGACGGAGCTCGATCACGAACGCTCGCAAGTGGTCGAGACGATCGGTGCCAGTGTTGTCCGGCTCGGTGAACTCGGACTTGACGAGGACCAAGTTGCAGCGTTCGTCGGAGTCGAACTCGCCGCGCTGCGTGCCGGACGCTCGAAGCCAGCCGGCACCGCCCCGACGCGTCGCGCACCGGCTGCACCGGTGAACGGCGAGGTGCCGTCGTGACCGGAACCAATCCCGTCGAGGAGTGGTTCGCACGGAACCCGCGTCGTTCCAGCCCGGAGGTTGACTACGGGCAGCGTTGGACGTCGGCTCGTGAACCGGGCGTCGAGTGGCGGATCGCCTGGAACACCGGCACGGGCGAGGTGTACGCGGCCCGTCGTGAGGACGCCGATCTGCATGTGCTCGGCATCGCTCGCACCTTCGCCGAAGCCGAGTCGGCATTGCAGGGATGGGCGAGCCACGCCAACCAGCCCGGCGGGCTCGACTGGGCGATCGAACGAACCCGCGACCTCACCGGCGACGGCGAACTCTCGCTCCACCTGTCACGGCTCCGCGCCGATCTCTGCGAGCTGGCATCGCACCCCGAGCCACTCGGTCGTCAAGGACTGTCGGTCGAACTCTGATCCGTGGGGTTCCGAGTCATCGCTGTCGGGTGGGTAGCGGGCGCCGCTGGACGGTCGGGCCACACGACCTCGACAACGAGTCCGAAGTGGTCGCTGGCGATGACGCCGGTGCGTGGTTCGTGAAACGCGATCTCGGCCGACAGGATCCGGCCGGCGGCGGCCCGACGTTGGTACGGGTCGCCGACGAACACGTAGTCGATCCGCTTTCGACCGATGTTGGTGGCATCGGCGATCGGGTTGGTTCGCCAGTCCTGGGTGTAGCCAGGCCCGTCGCCCGCCATGCGCCACGCGTCCTGCCAGAAGGTCGTCTGCCCATCCAGCGGAGCGAGCGAGCAAAGAAAGCGGATCTCGTCGCTCTCGGGCTCGGCGTTGAAGTCTCCGCAAACGATAGGTGGCATTGCGTCTCGCACGGTGCCCGGTGGGGGAATCGCGTCCGCGTCACCTCGCACAGAGCGGAAGTACCGATCGATCTGCAGAACTTGCTGATGGCGATGAAGGCTCTGCGTCGGAGCAGGTGCCAGGTGCACGCTTCCGATGTCGAGCCCGGCCGTTCGCACATGAAGCAGCTCGAACGGGATTGCCGACAGGAACGAATTGCTGTGCCGTAGGTCGAGCGCGAGCGGTTCGTAGTGCTCGGTGTCGATCGGCCAACGCGACAGGATCGCCGAGCCAAACAGGAGGGTGGGGTCGTCCAGTACCTCGGCGCCGAAGGGTCGCACTCCGACAGCGACATGCCACTCCGTGTCACTCTGCTCGGCGATCCAGCGGCTGGTGTTCGTCTTGCCCGGTGCCTCCCAGACTTCCTGGAGGCAGACGACATCAGGGCGTAGGTGGTCGAGCCACGACACGATCTCGTGGCGTCGATTCTTCCAATCCGGTTCCAACAGTGATCCGGCGTTCAGAGTTACGACACGCAGGGTTGGCGAATCCGACTGACTCATCTCGCTCGACGCTAGTGCCCTCCGCTCGCTGGTCCGGGGCAGGGGCGTGGCGTAGCCCATCGTGAGCTCGGTTGGTCGCACACGCTCGGACCGCTCGCTGCTGTGGTCCGCGCCCAAGCGCAAAGCGAGCGCCGACGTTGCCAGCGAGTGGGCCTTGCCCGTCAGTCGCCGAGTGTCGGCGGGCCGTGCTTCGCTGGCGCTACCCTGACGGTTGGCTTCCCCGCTGTTGATGTGTTCGACGCGTGAGGAGGTGTGCGATGGATTCGATGCCACGGTTGGTGGTGCTGCGTCTCGTGAATGGGGTGGTGCTCGATCATCCCTTCGCCGCCGAGGTGCGGTTCCCGTTGTGGGCGGCGACCCTTGATGCTGACGCGTCCGATCCGTTCGGTTGGCGGCGTTCTGTGTGGCCCCTGGCGCCGGGTGGGCGGGGGTGGGTTCCGCAGGTGCTGCACTTCGGTGATGTTGTCGAGTTCGGCTCGTATCACGATCCGGTGCAGCGTTGGTTCGGCTGGTACACGCACCATGCCGGGGACGGGATCATCGTCACGGGACCGTTCGCATCGCCGAGCGCCGCTTTCTTGGATGCCGAGCCGACTCGCCGCGAGTTTGAGTGTCGGGCGATGCTCGACTATCAGCGATCGCGGTTGCAGGCCGCAACGCAGATGGGCTGACGGTCCACCTGTTCACGGCACCTGGCCCGAAGGGCCGGTCACGTCACCCACTGCCGCGGTCTGTCGCCACGATCGGGCGAGGCGACAGCCGGCGGCGGATCAGTAGTCGCTCGGAAACAGAACCGTTGTGGTGGTGGGTGGTTGGTCGAGGTCGTCGGTGATGATCCAGACGGTTGGGTCGGGGTTGCCGCCCGCAAGGTGGGCGGGGAC
>CAUJET010000033.1 GCA_963169665.1 Actinomycetota bacterium
CTGCCCGACACCGCCGACGAGGCCTTCGACGACTGGGACCGCCGTGGCGCACCGCACGCACGCCAGTCGCACGCGATCCTCGCCCGGCTGCGTCGCATCCTGCGCGAGCGTGCACCCGATGTGCTCGATGAGTTGCTCGCACAGGGCGCGACCGAACTGAGCGTCGAGCGGATCCTGCCTCCCGACATCGCCGACCGCGAACCTCGTCCTGGCGACGACGATCTCGTGCTGCTGTGCTGCCGGCGCCTCACCATCGAATGGGTGCTCCGCCGCGCCGTCACCGCCGAGGCCGGCGTCACGTGGCGAGGCGGCGTCGGCGTGGCCGGACTGCTCGCCGAGGGCACCGATGTCCGCGGGCTCCGGCTCGACGACGGCACCTCCGTGGAGGCCGATCTCGTCGTCGTCGGTGGTGGCCGCAACTCCCCCGTCCTCGAGTGGATCGCCGAGCTCGGTGGCGCCCTGCAGCCCCTCGAGGAGCAGAGCGAGGCGGGCATCATCTACCTCTCTCGGTTCTACCGGTTGAACGAGGGCCAGGAACTGCCGCTGCTCACCAAGGACGGGGCCGGCGGCGACCTCGGCTACGTCGCATTCGCCGGCTTCTACGGCGACAACCGCACGTTCTCGATCACCTTCGGTGTGCCCACCAGCGACCGCGAGCTGATGGCGATGCGCGACGAGGCCGCCTGGGAAGCGGCGATCCGCACCCTGAAGCCGCTCGAGCCGTGGACGTCCGAGGGGCTCGCCGAGCCGATCACCGGCGTCGAGTCGATGGCTCGCCTGCGCAACCGCATCCGCCGGTTCGTGGTCGACGGCCAGCCGGTCGCCACCGGTCTCGTCGTCATCGGTGATGCCGCCGTCGCGACCAACCCATGGTACGGCAAGGGCTGCTCGCTCGCCGGCATCGCGGCCGAGGAGTTGTCCGAGGCGCTGGCCGAGCACGGCCGCGACCGGGTGGCGCTCGCTCACGCGATGGATGCTGCGGTGCGCGCCGAACTCGAGCCGCACTACACCCTCGCCGTCCGCCAGGACGCCGACCGGATGAAGCTGCACGGTGCGATGCACGACGGCAGCGAGCCCGACCCGATGGCCGTCGCCACTCGCGACTTCGTCTACAACGGCCTGCTGCCCGCGACCCGCATGGATCCCGACGTGTTCCGTGCGTTCTTCCGGTCGTTCAACATGCTCGACGCGCCCGATGCGCTGATGGCCGACCCGAAGGTGCTCACCGCAGCGTTCGAGGCGCACGCCAAGAAGGACGAACGCCCCCCGGCACCCAAGCTCGGCCCCGAACGCGACGAGTTCATCGCCGTGATGGCTGGAGCCACCAGCTCCTGACGGTCCCAGACGCGACGTCTGCGCAGAATCCGTCGCTGACGACTGAGGCTGAACGAACGTCCGAGAGCAGGACACCCCGCTCGCTCCGTTCGACGGCGCCGTGGCTAGGTTCAGCCCGCAGCGACATCATCGAACGAGGGGAAGCGACATGCAGATCGAACAGGGAGTCACGGCCGCGGTCGTCACAGGAGCGGCCTCGGGCCTCGGGCGAGCGAGCGCCTACGCGCTGGCGTCGGCCGGCGCGAAGGTCGCCGTGTTCGACATCAACGAAGAGGGTGGTCGTGCGGTCGCGAACGACATCGGCGGCATCTTCTGCAAGGTGAACATCCTCGACGAGGAGAGCGTGCTCGACGGCTTCGCCGAGGCGCGCGAGGCCCATGGTCAGGAGCGGATCCTCGTGCACTGCGCCGTCGCAGCGAAGGGCGGCAAGACCGTCGGCAAGGACCGCGAGACCGGCGGCTGGAAGCGGCTGTCGACCGAGGACTACGCCTTCGCCGCGATGGGCGTGCTCGTCGCGAGCTACCGCATGGCGTCGATCAGCGCGCTCGGCATGGCCGAGAGCCTCGAGCCGCTCGAGGATCTCGAGCGCGGCGTCATCACGCTCACCGCATCGGTCGCCGCGCAGGACGCCCAGGTCGGTCAGGTTGCGTACGGCTCGTGCAAGGCCGGCGTGAACGGCCTCGTGCTGCCGATGGCTCGCGACTTCATGGACATCGGCATCCGGGTGAACTCGATCATGCCCGGCATCATGGCGACCCCGCCGATGCTCGGTGTGCCGGAGAAGGTGCTCGACGTCCTCAGCAAGTCGGTGCCGTTCCCGAAGCGTCTCGGCAAGCCCGAGGAGTTCGGATCGCTCGTGCTCGAGCTCGTGCGCAACGGCTACTTCAACGGCCAGAACATCCGCCTCGACGGCGCCATCCGCATGCCCCCGCGCTGAACCACTCGCGATGAGAGATGCGGGCGCCTGCGCCACTCATCTCTCATCGCGGTGTTCGGTCGGCGGTCAGGACAGCTGGAACAGGGCTCTCGCGTTGTCGCCGATGAAGGCGCGACGCTGGTGCTCGGGGAACAGGGAGACGAGCTCGTTGAGGTCGCCGATGTACTCGGGGGTGTGGTCGGCGTGCGGGAAGTCCGACGCCCACAAGAAGCGCTCGACGCCGTAGCGCTCGGCGAGCGCGGGGATCATCCGCTCGTCGGGATCGGCGCTGATCCAGATCCGCTCGCGGAAGTAGTCGCTCGGCTTGTGCTGCAGCGGCACACGGTTGCCGATGAAGGTGTGGCCGTACACCGCATCCATGCGGTCGAGCCAGTAGCCGATCCAGCCGGCGCCCGACTCGAGCACGAGCACCTTCAGCCGCGGGAAGGCGTCGAACACGCCGTAGTCGAACAGCGTCGTGAACTGGTGGCGCACGCCGTCCGACGCGGTCACCGACGCGAGCAGGCGCAGTTGCTTCACGTGCTCCCAGTCGCCCATGCGCGTGCCCTTGGTCCACTGCGGCTCGAACGTGGGGTGGATCGCGAGCGGTACGCCGAGGTCCTGTGCGGCGGCGAACAGCGAGTTGTTGTCGGGGTGGCCGAGCGGCGTACCGCTGTGGGTGAACGGCGCGACGTAGCCGCCGATCGCTCCGTCGCCGACCGCCCGCTCGAGCTCCTTCGCCGCTGCCACGGGATCGGACAGCGACAGGTGCGCTGTTGCGTGGAGCCGGGGCTCGTCGGCGCAGAACTCGCAGATCCACCGGTTGTACGCCTTGGTGTACGCCTGTGCGAGGGCCGGATCCTCGACCTCGGCCTCCCACAGCAGCCCGACGGTCGTGTAGAGGATCGCCTGGTCGATGTGTTCGGCGTCGAGCACGCGCACCCGCTCCTGCGGATCCATCGACCCGTACGGCGCTTCACGTAGATACGTGCGCTCCGGGTTCTTCTGCATGTCGGCCAGGTCGGGCGCGCCCATCGCGCCGAGCGTCGCGGGGAACCCGGCCCGGCTCATGCGCGAGCGGCGACCGTCGATCTCCAGCTCCTCCAACCCGTGTTCGTCGATGCGGAAACGAAGCGCCCGATCACGGAACTCGGGATCGATGTACTCCTCCCACAACGTCGGCGGCTCGAGGATGTGGCCGTCGGCGTCGACGGCACCGCCCTGCACGAGCGCGTGCGTGTCGTGGATGGGCTTCTGGGCAGCGATGGTGAGCGCCATGACGTCGACCCCCCGGTTCGTCGTGTGGACACGACCGTAGGACCCGACCCGACCATGCTGCGTACCGGAGCCGTCGAGCTCCCGGACACATGCGACGGCGCCCGGGAAGCCGAGCAGGACGACGGCCGGTTAGGTTCCCTCGGCGTGAGCGACGCTGCCAGTGACCCGACGAACTCCGACACGCCGTCCGCTACCGGGGTGGCCGAGCCGTCCGAGCTGGCCACGGCGCCGGAGGCGGGGCCGCGCCAGTTCCGGCAGCACCGGTTCGTTCCGCCGCCGGGCGCGTGCGAGATCCTCGTGGTCCGCCACGGCGAGTCGGAGCCGATGGTCGAGGGCCAACCGCTCCCGTTGACGGACGGCCACGGTGACCCGGCGCTCGCCGAGGAGGGCGTCGAACAGGCGGACCGGATCGCCGACCGGATCGTGGCGTCGGGCGAACGGGTCGCCGCGATCTACGTCACGACCCTGCGCCGCACCCATCAGACGGCGGCGCCCACGGCGGCACGGATCGGCATCGAGCCACGCGTCGAGCCCGACCTGCGCGAGGTGTTCCTCGGCGAGTGGGAGGGCGGCGAGCTGCGCCGACGGGTGATCGACGCCGACCCGATCGCCGTCCGTATGTACCAGGAGGGTCGCTGGGACGTGATCCCCGGCGCCGAGACCGAGGACGCGCTCCGCGCACGGGTGCGCGCCGGCATCGACCGGATCGCGGCCGCGCATCCCGACGAGCTCGTGATGGTGGTGGTGCACGGCGGCGTGATCGGCACGATCATGAACCTCGCCACCGGGTCGACCGGCTTCGCGTTCACCGGCGCCGACAACGCGTCGATCTCGCACCTCGTGGTGACGCCCGATCGTTGGATCGTGCGCTGCTACAACGACACGACGCACCTGCGCGAGCGCTTCTCGACGATCGACGAGCCACCGCCGGCGACCGGCATCCGCCCGAAGGGCATCACCTTCTGACGACAGGGGCTGCGCTGAAGCCCCACCGGTGACGGGCTGCCATGCTGGCCGACGACGCGGCACCGTCCGACCGGTCGTCGCCAGGAGGTTTCGCATGTCCGCAGTCCCGCACCACGGCACCATCGCGGTCACCGGAGCCGCCGGTTTCATCGGCGGGTGGGTGGTGCGAGATCTGCTGGAGCGCGGCTACCGCGTGCGTGCCTGCGTGCGCGACGTCGACGACCACAGCAAGGTCGGCTTCCTCCGCGCGATGCACCCGTTCTCGTCCGGTCGGTTGACGCTCCACACGGCCGACCTCGACGAGCCCGGTTGCTTCGACGACGTGTTCCGCGGCTGTGACGGTGTCGCCCACGTGTCGCACGTGAGCACCTACGACGACGTCGACTACGTCCGGCGCACCTGCGATCACATCATCGCGAGCATCGAGCGTTCAGGCAGCGTGCGCCGCGCCGTCGTCACCTCGAGCATCGCCGCCGTCATCTCCGAGGCCGACATCACCGAGCTCGTACGCCGACCGATCTGTGACGAGGACCGCTACCCGGACGAGTCGAACCCGAAGCGCACACCCGAGCGCGGGCAGGGCTACTCGATCGGCAAGGTGATCGCCCAGCAGGCCTTCGCCGAGGCTGCGGCCGCGAGCCCTGCCGGGTGGGATGCGATCACGATCTGCCCTGCCGACAACGTCGGGCCGATCCAGTCCGCGCACCAGAAGAACGGTGGCCCCTGGCAGCACCTGATCGAGCGCATGGTGCAGGGCAGGTGCGAGATCTTCCAGGGCACGGGCCCGTACCGGCCGTGGATGACCGTCGACGTGCGCGACGACGCGGCCTGCCACGTGGGCGTGCTCGAGAGCGATCGGGTGGCCAACGGCGAGCGCTACATCGCCTGGTCGACCGACCGCCGTTCGTACGAGGACGTGGTCGCCACGATCGATCGTGTCCTGCCCGAGTTGCGGCACGACCCGGGTCCGATCGCCGACAACACGCCCGAGCGGCACCAGGCACGCGAAGCCGAGTTCCGTGCGATCTGGGGCGGCCTCGAACTCCGCAACGACCGGATCCGCTCGGTGGTGCCGATCGAGTTCCGTCCGCTCGACGACTCGATCCGCGACTGCGTCGAGTCGCTGCTCGCGGTCGCCGACGTCATCCCGAGCCGCCGCCCGGGCTGACGCCGTGGCGCGTCGGACGCCTCGCTCAGTCCGCAGGACCGACCGGTGTGACCTGACCGATCACGGCACCGCCGTCGACGATGAACTCGTGGCCCGTCGAGTACGTCGCGTCCTGGAGGATGAACAGCAGCATCGCCGTCACCTCGGCGGGTTCGCCGACCCGCGCGATCGGCTGTGCCGCAGCCATGTCGTCGGGCAACCCGGCGATCATCGGTGTGCGGATCGGTCCCGGATGGATCGAGTTGACACGGATGCCGAACGCACCGAGTTCGAGCGCTGCGGTCTTGGTGAGTCCGCGCACACCCCACTTGCTGGCCACGTATGCGCCGAGGTTCGCGTAGCCCTGCAGGCCGGCGGTCGACGAGATGTTGACGATGGCACCGCCACCGGCGCGCTTCATCGACGGCACCACGTGGTGCATGCCCAGCCACACGCCGGTGAGGTTGATGTCGATGGTGCGCTGCCACTCCGACGGGGCCATCGCGTCGATCGGTCCGAAGGTGACGATGCCGGCGTTGTTCACCAGCACACCGATCGGGCCGAGCGTCGACTCGACCTCGGCCACGAGCGACTGCCACGACGCGTCGTCGGTGACGTCGAGGTGCCGGTAGATGACCCGGTCGCCGAGCTCGGCGGCCAGCGCGGCACCGTCGGTGTCGAGCACATCGGTCGCCACCACCGTCGCACCCGCGCTCACCAGCCCACGGACGTGTTCGGCGCCCATGCCCCGAGCCGCTCCGGTCACCACGGCGACCACACCTTCCAGCGAGACACTCATGTCGAGACCTCCTCGGTCCGGGCGCGAACCGCGCCCACACGGTGATGGTCGCGCCGGCGCGGGCCCGCCGCCAGCGCCAGAGGTCCCGCGGGCGAGGCGATCAGGCGATGCCCGCGCTCCGGCCCGTGCCCAGGTTCATCGGCGGATCGGACCGGGTGAACCGGAGGTGCAGCCGGAACGTGCCGAGCATGATCCCGGGCTGGTGCATCCAGTCGTTGCCCTCGCCGTACTCGATCGTCTCGATCCGGTCGAGCAGCACGCCCCACGCGATCTGTTGCTCCACCCGCGACAGGTTGGCCCCCGGGCACACGCGCGGGCCGGTGGAGAACGCCACGTGGCGCGTGACGCCCTCACGGTCGAGGTCGAGGTCGAACGGGCACTCGAACTCGTCGGCGTCGACGTTCGCCGCGCCGAAGCGCAGGTGCAGCAACGATCCGGCCGGCACCGTCACGCCCTGGAACTCCTCGTCGCGCGACGTGATCCGGGTCGACAGGCCGTGCGTGGGCGAACGCATCCGCATGCCCTCCTCGGTGAAGGCCCGCACCTTCGACCGGTCGAGGCGCAACTGCTCGAACATGCCGGGCCGCTCGCACAGGAGTTGGGCCTGTTCCTCCAGCGCGTACTGGGTGGTCTCGAGGCCGCCGAGGATCATCGCGTGCACGATGCCGGCGATCTCCAGGTCGGTGAGCTTGCGATCGAGCGCGTCGTAGTGCACGTCGCACAGGAAGCTCACCATGTCGTCCTGCGGGTCGAGCCGCTTCGCGCGCACGTGTTCGTAGATGTAGTCCTGGAAGCCCTCGAGCCGGCGCAGCATCTGCGTCGTCTGCTCGGGGGTCATCTCGTGCTTGTGCCCGCTGCCGTGGACGAACGGGGTGACGACCGCGTCACCCCACTCGGCGAGCTGCGGGATGTCGGCGAGGGGGAACCCGAGGATCGTGGCCATCACGCGCTGCGGCAACGGGCGGGCGAATCGGCTGATGAACTCGACCGCGCCGTCGTCGATCCACTCGTCGAGCAGATCGTTGGCGTGCTTGGTGATCATCTCGCGATGCCGCATCGCGCCGGTGCCGACCCACGGATCGGTGAGCTCCTTGCGATGCCGGATGTACAGCTCCTGGGTCGGCCGCAACGACACCATCGACGCCTGCATCAGGCTGCGGAACTTCGCGAAGGTGTCCTCGGCCGACATGCCCTCCGCTGCCCAGCCGCCGACGCGGGTCTGGGTCAGTGTGGGGAACCGCTCGGGATCCTTCACCACGAGCGCGACGTCGGCGTGCTTGGTGAGCACGAAGGCGTCGGTGCCGGGCGTGATGCCCCCGCCCGGGAGTCGCAGCACCGGCGCCTCACGGTGCAGGATCTCGTACGCCTCGTACCAGTGCTCCTGCGCGCCGGTGCCGAACAGGTCGACGTCGGCGAGCTCGACCGGACACGCCATCGGGCTGCGCTCGTGATTGATGTGCTTCGGATAGGACGCCATGCTCTGCATTCCCCCATGAACGCTGCCGACGGCTCGCTGGCACGCTGAGCGTCAGGGTAGACCGCGGCTCATCGCCCCGTCGGGGTCGGCCCGCCCGGGAGTCGGTCGCACCCGCCCCGACCACACCCGGAGCGGCAGAACCCCCGACCACAGGGTCCTCTCGCCGTGAGCCGGGCGATCAGGCGACCGATCGTGCCCCCGAGACGCGACGGCGACGGCGACGGCCGCTCGGTCACGACCGCCCCTTCGCAGCGATGGCCCGCTCGAGCTGCAGGCGGGCGACCCTGATCACTTCGTGCAGATCGTCCCCGATGGGGAACAGGCGCTGGTTCTGCGCGAACAGCTGGACCAGGCCGGCGTGACCGGCACCGCCGACGACGACCGAGTTGCCCTTGGAGGCGTTGTTCCGCTTCGCACCGAGGTACCCCAGGATCAGCAGCGCCGTCGGTGCACGGCTGCCGTCGGGCACCCACACCACGACCACATCGGCGTCGAAGGCCGCTGCGCACTGCCACTCGTAGGCGCCGCGCCGACCGGCGGAACCGGCGTCGAGTCCCTGCCACCGTTCGTTGCGCGGATCGATGATCGTGATGTCGAGGTCGGAGCACTCGTCGATCACGACGTCGCGCCACGACCGATCGGCGACCGGCTCATCGTCGAACGGACCGGCGAGATACATGGTGGTGGTCGTTCGCTTCGCCGCTGCGGTCAGTCGGTTCGGAGCCGTCAGGATCGTTGCCATCGAGCACACCCTCGTTCGTCGGGACAGGTGACGCCTCGCCACGGTCGGCGGGCGATGCGATCGACGATCGTACGCCGACCTCGACGACCCCCGAGATTCGCTGGCGGACCCCTGACTACGCTGGTCCACATGGCTGCATGGCGCGAGATCGAGCAGACGGAACCCGAGTTCGCCGCACGGGTGCAGCGGCTGTTTGACGCCGGCCGCCACAAGACCATCGCCACGCTGCGCGCCGACGGGTCGCCACGCATCTCGGGCATCGAATGCGAGTTCGTCGACGGTGAGCTCCGCTTCGGGTCGATGGACCACTCCCGCAAGGGGGCCGACCTCGAACGTGATCCTCGGTTCGCGCTGCACGGCCCGACCGTCCATCCGGAGGAGGGCAAGGAGCAGGAGTGGCCGGGCGAGGCGAAGATCGCCGGTCGTGCGGTCCCCGCCGGCCGCGTGGCCACCGCCGAACCCGGCCAGGACGAGGCGGGGGCGATGTTCGTCGCCGACATCTCCGAGGTGGCCATCACGTGTCTCGATCCGGGGGCCACGATGCTCGTGATCGAGTGGTGGACTGCTGAGCGCGGGTTGGAGCGCGTCGAGCGTCGGTGACCGCAGCGCGGTCGGCGGCACCGCCCCGACTCAGCGATCAGCGAGACCGGTGCTCTCCTGGCCGACCGCGGGCGTTCCGTGGCCCGGCTCGCGATGGAACTCGATCGCGAACGTGACCGGGCCGGTGGTCGACACGTGATGGAGCCGGCCGGGAGGGATGACGACGGGCCGGTCGGCCCGAGCACGGATCGGACGATCGACGTCGTCCTCGAACACGAAGTCGAGTTCACCCGAGTGGACGACGAGCCTCGCCCACACCCCGTCGGCCACCCGGTGCGCCCGTCGGAGACCTGCCGGATGGCGATCCTGGTCGAAGACCTCGGTGGTGCGGACGTGCTCGAGCCCGTCCGGCAGTGCCTCGTCGTTCGACGCCATGGTCGAACCCTTCCACACCGCGGGCGGTGGCGTCAGCGGTTCCGCGTCAGCGGCGGCGCGTCGCCGGCGGCCGGAGCGCTTCGTAGCGGGCGATGTACTCGTCGACGGGGAGCCGCCGGATCGCCTCCCCCAGGACGTCGAAGGCGATGTCGTCGATGCGCTTGATCCGCAGGCACGACTTGCCCATGTCGAGCCGTCGGCCCGTGGCGGTCCATGCCTGTCTGAACCACGCCATCTCCGCCGACTCGACCGCGGCTCCCGTCGCGCTGCGCTCGACGCATCCGCAGTAGGTGCCCATCAGGTACAGCGACACGTACTGCTTCTGCGACGCGAGAGCAGCGAGAGGCAGCGGCTGTTTCGGGTCGGTGTGATAACCGGCGGGATACAGCTCGTGGGGCACCGACCAGCCGATCATCCCGTACTGCATCGCCTCCTGGTACCCGTCGGGGAGGTGATCGTTGACGATCGAGCGAAGGGCATCGACGATCGCGCGTCGTTCGTCGGAGAGTTCGGAGAGGTACTGCTCGACCGTGTCGGCACGGGAGGACGCCATCGCCGAAGCGTAGACCGCTCGCCTCGCAGGCTGATCCGGTAGGTTCCGCGGGATGCCGCCGGCTCGGAAGATCGCCTTCATCGGGTCGCACGCGATCCGCAAGACCAACGCCGTGCACTCCTTCGCCGGCGCGGTGGGCCGGAGCGGACGCAGCGTGGAAGTGGGTCGCGAAGTGGTGCGTTTCAGCCCGCTGGGGATGAACGAGCGGGCGACGCCCGAGGCACAGCTCTGGGTGATCATGGCCCAGATCCGTGAGGAGCTCGAGCTGCGGATGCGGGCAGACGTGCTGGTGCTCGATCGTGCCGTGATCGACAACTTCGCCTACTTCCTCCGCGTCACCAAGGGCCAGGACCCGTTCGACGTGACGCCGCTCGTCGCGACGTGGTCGGCCACCTACGACCTGTACGTGCGGCTGCGGCCCGACACGCCGCTGATCGCCGACGGGGTGCGCAGCACCAACGAGCGGTTCCGGAACGAGATCGAGAAGATCCTCGACCTGATCATCCCGAAGTACGTGCCGGAGGACCGGTTGATCGAGATGCCGGCATCGGCGGTCACCGACGCCTTCGACTGGCCAGGCCTCGTCGAGCGTCTGTGCGGTCCTCCGCCGAACGCGTTGGACTCCCCGGTCGGCACCCCACCGGTCACGTTCACCCCCACCCTCTGGGACTGACGTCGCCAACACGTCGCCGGACGCGCAACGGCCGCCGCCCCCGGAGGAGCGGCGACCGTCGGGAAGGTCGGATGGCCGGCGGGCCCTGGTTCAGGCGCCGACGCGGATGAGCTTCTTGTTGACGAACTCGTCGGCACCCCAGCGGCCGAGCTCGCGACCCGAGCCGGAGCGCTTCACGCCGCCGAAGGGCAGCTCGGGGCTGTCGGCACCGACGATGTTCACGTAGACCATGCCGGCCTGGATGGCGTCGGCCACGCGGGCCGCCTGGTCCGGGTCGGTGGTGAACAGGTAGGAGCCGAGACCGAACGGGGTGTCGTTGGCGAGGTCGATGGCCTCGTCCTCGCTGCTCACCTTGTGCACGATCGCGACCGGGCCGAACAGCTCCTCGTTGTAGGAGGGGTTGCTCTTCGTCATGCCGGTGATCACCGCGGGCGGGAAGAACGCGCCGTTGCGCTCGCCGGCGGACACGATGGTGGCGCCACCGTCGACCGCGGCCTGCACCTGCGCGCTGAGCCGGTCGGCTGCGGCGAGCGACGAGAGCGGTCCGATGGCGATGTCGGGATCGGTCGGATTGCCCTGCTTGGTGGCGAGCACCGATGCGGTGAACTTCTCGAGGAACTCGTCGTAGAGCGAGTCGATCACGATGAATCGCTTGGCCGCGTTGCACGCCTGACCGCAGTTGTCGACACGGGCGAACGTCGCCTGCTGCACCACCGCGTCGAGGTCGTCGGTCGACAGCAGGATGAACGGGTCGCAGCCGCCGAGCTCGAGCACGACCTTCTTCAGGTGGCGACCTGCGATCTCTGCCACCGCTGCGCCGGCGCGCTCGGAACCGGTGAGCGACACCCCCTGCACCACCGGGTTGGCGATGATCGTGGCCACCTGGTCGTTGCTGGCGTAGATGTTCGTGTAGGCGCCGACCGGGAAACCGGCATCGAGGTAGATCTGCTCGATCGCCGCGGCCGACTCGGGGCACTGGGGTGCGTGCTTGAGCAGCACCGGGTTGCCGATGATCAGGTTGGGGCCGGCAAAGCGGGCGACCTGGTAGTACGGGAAGTTCCACGGCATGATGCCGAGCAGCACGCCGAGCGGGCTCTTGCGCACGATCGCCGACCCCTCGCCGCCCATCAACTCGATCGGCTCGTCGGCCAGGAACGTCGTCGCGTTGTCGGCGTAGTACTGGTAGATCGCCGCGCTGAACTGGATCTCGCCGATGGCGTCGCCGGTGGGCTTGCCCATCTCGCGCGTGATGATCGCGGCGAGGGCGTCCTGGCGCTCGAGGTGCAGGTCGGCCACGCGAGCGATCAGCGCGGCACGCTCGGCCACCGTGGTGCGCCGCGACCAGGTGCGGAACGTGTCGTTCGCACCGGCGACGGCCGCGGCCAACGCGTCGTCCGTGATGGTCGGGTAGGTCTGGACGGTCTCTCCGGTGGCGGGATCCACCACTGCATAGCCACTCACGACTGATTCACCCTTCTTCGTTCGTCTTCGTTGTCGTCATCGGAGGCCTGAGGTCTTCGATGGTCGCGCCCCGACGGGGCCCGATCGGTACGAACCGTACCCTCCTCCGAACGGCCACGACAGCAGAGTCGGCCCGAGCCACCTCCGAACCGGACCCGCCCGAAAACGCGACGAGAGGTGAGCGCCGCTGGGGCACTCACCTCTCGTTGCGTGCGGCGGGTCGTCAGGCGTTGTCGATGGCGTCGTTGAGCGTGGCGCTCGGACGCATGACTGCGGCGGTCTTCACCGGGTCGGGGGCGTAGTAGCCGCCGATGTCGGCTGGCTTGCCCTGCACCGCGAGGAGTTCCTCGTTGATCGTCGCCTCGTTGGCGGTGAGCTTCGCGGCGAGCGGGGCGAAGCGGTCGCGCAGGGCCTCGTCCTTCGACTGGGCGGCGAGCGCCTGCGCCCAGTAGAGCGCGAGGTAGAAGTGGCTGCCGCGGTTGTCGATCTGGCCGACGCGGCGTGCGGGCGACTTGTCGTTGTCGAGCAGCATGCCGGTCGCGGTGTCGAGCGCATCGGCGAGCACCTGGGCGCGCTGGTTGCCGGAGAACTGGGCGAGGTGCTCGAGCGAGGCGGCCAGCGCCAGGAACTCGCCGAGGGAGTCCCAGCGGAGGTAGTTCTCCTTCACCAACTGCTGCACGTGCTTCGGGGCCGAGCCGCCGGCACCGGTCTCGAACAGGCCGCCGCCGTTCATCAGCGGCACGATCGACAGCATCTTGGCGCTGGTGCCGAGTTCGAGGATCGGGAACAGGTCGGTGAGGTAGTCGCGCAGCACGTTGCCGGTGACCGAGATGGTGTCCTTGCCCTGCACGATCCGATCGAGCGAGAACTGCGTGGCCTTCGCCGGCGACATGATCTCGATCTGCAGGCCGGTGGTGTCGTGGTCGGCGAGGTAGCGACGCACCTTGGCGATGAGCTGTGCGTCGTGCGGGCGCTGCTCGTCGAGCCAGAACACGGCAGGGGTGTTGCTGAGACGGGCGCGGCTGACGGCGAGCTTCACCCAGTCCTGGATGGGCAGGTCCTTGGCCTGGCACATGCGCCACACGTCGCCGGCCTGCACGTCGAACGACATGACGACGTTGCCGTCGGCGTCGACGACGCGCACCGTGCCGTCGGACGGGACCTCGAAGGTCTTGTCGTGCGAGCCGTACTCCTCGGCCTGCTGGGCCATGAGGCCGACGTTGGGCACCGAGCCCATCGTCGAGGGATCGAGCGCGCCCTGCTTGCGGCAGAAGTCGATGACCACCTGGTAGACGCTGGCGTAGCTCGAGTCGGGGATGACGGCGAGCGTGTCCTGCTCCTTGCCCTCGGCGTTCCACATGTGGCCCGAGGTACGGATCATGGCCGGCATCGAGGCGTCGACGATCACGTCGCTCGGCACGTGCAGGTTGGTGATGCCGCGGTCGGAGTCGACCATCGCGATCGCAGGGCCGGCGGCGATGGCGGCCTGGAGGTCGGCCTCGATGGCCGCCTGCTGGTCGGCCGGGAGCGACTCGATCGCGCTCAGCACGGCCCCGAGGCCGTTGTTGGGGTTGGCGCCGCAGGCGGCGAGCGCCTCGGCGTGCTTGGCGAACACGTCGGCGAAGAACACGCGGACGGCGTGGCCGAAGATGATCGGGTCGGAGACCTTCATCATCGTGGCCTTCATGTGCAGCGAGAACAGCACACCCTCGGCCTTGGCCCGCTGCACGGCATCGGCGAGGAACGCGACGAGCGCCTGCTTGCTCATGAAGGTGCCGTCGATGACCTCACCGGCGAGCACGGGCAGCGACGCCTTCAGGGCGGTGACCGTGCCGTCGGCGGCGACGTGCTCGATGCGCAGGGTGCCCGCCTGCTCGATCGTGACCGACTGCTCGTTGGAGAAGAAGTCGCCCGAGGTCATGGTGGCCACGTTGGTCTTCGAGTCGGTCGACCACGCACCCATCGAGTGCGGGTGGCTCTTCGCGTAGTTCTTCACCGACAGCGGCGCACGCCGGTCGGAGTTGCCCTCGCGCAGCACGGGGTTCACGGCCGAACCCTTGGTGCGGTCGTAGCGGGCCTTGATGTCGCGCTCGGCGTCGTTCGCCGGATTGGTCGGGTAATCGGGCAGGGCGTAGCCCTTGTCCTGCAGCTCCTTGATGGTCGCGTCGAGCTGCGGCTGCGAGGCCGACACGTTCGGGAGCTTGATGATGTTCGCCTCGGGCAGCAGCGCCAGCTTGCCGAGCTCGGCGAGGTGGTCGCCGATGCGCTGCTCGGGGGTGAGCAGGTCGGGGAACTGGGCGATCACGCGACCGGCGAGCGAGATGTCACGGGTCTCGATCTCCACGTCGGCGGCCTTCGCGAACGTCTGGATGATCGGCAGGAACGAATAGGTGGCGAGCAGCGGCGCCTCATCGGTGTGGGTGTAGATGATCTTCGAGGTCATGTCTCGCTCGCCTTCGTCGTGAGATCCAGTCGGTCTGGCCAGGCGCCGTCGGGCGCCGACGCACAGCTTAGACCAGACAAGTTCAAGACAAGCAGTCCCCCTCGCGATCTCCCCCTCCTCACCCAACTCCAACCCGGCACCAATCGCACACGCACCCAGGTCGCGCAGCATCGCCCCTCGACATCGAGACGGCGATCGACATCGCCGGAGACAGCAACGCAGAGGAGCAACGTGACAACGGAAGAGACAGCGGGCGGGCGCGGCGAGCGGACGCGACGACGGTTGATCGGCGGATCGATCACCGGCCGGACGCGGCGGCGAGCGGCAGGCGTGGTGACGGCATCGATGCTCGTCCTCGCCGCATGTGGTGGTGACGACGGCACCTCGACCGCGACCGGGGCGACCGCCACGACAGCCGCAGCGACGCAGGCGACGGTTGCAGCGACCGAGTCGACCGTCGCCGCGACCGAGGCGACCGCGACGGCCGACACTGGCGCGACCACCGACACCGCAGCGGCGACCACGGCAGCCGCGTCGAGCGAGGGCGATGCGACGCCGGCGATCGTCGCCGCGGCCAACGCCTTCCTCGACTCGCTCACGGAGGAGGAGCGCACGGCCGTGCTGTTCGACTTCTCGGACACCGAGCAGCGCCAGCAGTGGTCCAACCTCCCCGAGGGTCTGTACGAGCGCGACGGTCTGATGTGGGGGAACCTCGACGAGGACTCGCAGCAGGCGTGGCTCGGCGTGCTCCAGGCGATCCTGAGCGACGAGGGCTACACCCAGGTGATCGGCGAGTGGCAGGCCGACCAGGCGCTGCTCGAGAGCGGTGGCGGCGGCGGCAACCTCGTCTTCGGCGAGGACTACTACTGGGTCGCGATCGTCGGCGAGCCGTCGGAGACCGATGCCTGGCAGTTCCAGTTCGGTGGCCACCACGTCACGGTCAACGCGACGATCAAGGGCGCCGACGTGTCGGTGACGCCGAGCTTCATCGGTGCCCAGCCCGCCACCTACGACGCCGACGGCACCGAGGTCCGTCCGCTCGGCACGATCGAGTCCGACGCCTACGCACTGCTCGCCTCGCTCGACAGCGATCAGCAGAGCGCCGCCGTGCTCGGCAGTTCGTTGATCGACCTCGTGCTCGGGCCAGGGACCGACGGCCGCACCATCGAGTCACAGGGCGTCGCCGGCGCCGACCTCACCGCAGAGCAGCAGCAGCTGCTGATCACCCTGATGAGCCACTACGGCGGCCTGGTGAACGAGGAGGACGCAGCGGCCCGCATGGCCGAGCTGACCGCTGAGATCGCCGACACCTACTTCGCCTGGTACGGCCCGACCGACCCGGCGGACACGAGCGGCATCTACTTCCGGGTCACCGGCCCGTCGATCGTGATCGAGTACTCCGGCCAGGAGATGGGCGGCAGCGCGACCGACCACATCCACGGCATCTACCGCGATCCGACCAACGACTACGGGGCCGGATTCGGCGCCGGTCTGTCGTGACCGCACGGCGGTTCGCCGTGGCCGCTGCGCTCGCGGCGACCACGGCGGCCGTCGTCGCTGCCCCGGGCAGCGCGTCGGCACACACCCTCGACAACTCGACCGTCGAGATCGAACTCACCGAGGACGGCATGTCCGGCTCGGTGTCGCTGTCCGTCACGGCGCTCGATCAGGCCTTCGACGCGGCACACCGCTCGGACGTGCTGAGCGACGAAGCGTACGCCGCTCAGGTGATCGCGTATCTCGACGAGCACCTCGTCGTCACGGGTGGCGACGACACGGTGTGGACGGAGCACTACACCGACCCCGAGCGGCGCTCCGTCGAGGGCATCGAGACGATCGATCTCGACATCACCTTCGATGTCGTCAGCGGCGATCCAACGGCGTTCACGATCGACTACGACGCGATCATCGAGGCCGTCCCGGCGCATTCGGCGGTCCTCGTCGTCGTCGACGCGACGAACCGCGCATCGACGCCGGGAGTGTTCACCGGCGACGACACGTCGATCACCGTTGGCGAGGGCACCCCGACGGCGGGAGTCGCGGACATGATCGGCCACGGCTTCCACCACGTCCTCGACGGAGCCGATCACCTGCTCTTCCTCCTCACCCTCCTCCTGCCGGCACCGCTGATCGCCGCCGATCGCCGGTGGCGACGCGGATCGGGTCTCGTCCGGTCGATACGCAGCGTCGCCCACGTGGTCACGGCGTTCACCGTCGGCCACTCGCTCACGCTCGCCGCGACCACCCTCGGATGGATCACGGTGCCGTCGGCTCTGGTGGAGGTGCTGATCGCCATCTCGGTCGCGGTCTCCGCGCTGCACGCGATCCGGCCGCTCGCGCGACGTGGCGAGCCGATGATCGCCGCTGCGTTCGGCCTCGTCCACGGCATGGCGTTCGCCGGCATCCTCACCGACCTCGGCCTCGACGGCGCCACGTCGCTGATCACGCTGTTCGCGTTCAACATCGGCATCGAGCTCGCCCAGCTCGCGGCGATCGCCTGCATCTTCCCGTCGCTCGCGCTGATGGCCGGACGCCGCACCTACACGACCGTGCGCCTCGTCGGCGCAGCGATGGCACTCGTCGCCGCCAGTGGCTGGATCGTCGAACGGATCGGTCTCGCTGCGAATCCCTTCACGCCCGTCGAGGAGGCGCTCATCGCTCACCCGTGGTCGGTCGTCGGGTGCGTCGCCGTGCTCGCCGTGACGATTCGACTGTTCGACCACCGCAGCGTCGGGGCAGCCGCCGACGGCTCGTCGAGCGGGCCCGTCTCCGACTCGAGTGACCCGACCCTTGGCCTGACGACGCGACGGTCCCCGCTTGCAGCGGCAAGACTGGAGGGGTGAGCAACGCGGTGGACGAGTGGAGCACGCTGTTCACCGCCATGGTGCTCCAGGCGCTGCCCTTCCTCGTCCTGGGCGTACTGCTGTCGGCTGCGGTCGCGGTGCTCGTACCGCTGCAGGTGTGGCGGTGGATCCTGGCTCGGCGGACGGTGGTGGCAGTGCCGGCCGCGGCGATGTGCGGCGCCGTCGTGCCCGGGTGCGAGTGCACCACCGTGCCGATCGCCGGGCGGCTCACCGAGCGGGGCGTGCCCTTCGCTGCCGCGATGTCGTTCGCACTCGCGTCTCCGGCACTGAATCCGATCGTGCTCCTGGCGACCGCAGCTGCGTTCGCCGGCCAGCCGTCGATGGTGGTCGCCCGCTTCGTGGCGTCGTTCCTCACGGTGCTGATCGTCGGCGCCTACTTGGCAGCGCTCGGTGTCCAACCGGCGCCGAGGCGCTCGACGCACGACCACGACGCCGAAGGCTCCACGCCAGCACGTGTCGTGGCGGCTGCACGCCACGACTTCACGCACACGGCCGGGCTCGTGGTGCTCGGCGCTGCGGTCGCTGCCACGATCCGCGTCGCGCTGCCCGACGATCTGTTGGAACGACTCGGCGGCAGCGACGTCGTGGCCGTGCTCACGATGGCCGTGCTCGCCGTCGTCATGGCCCTGTGCTCCGAGTCGGATGCCTTCGTGGCCGTGTCGTTCGTGACCTTCCCGCCGATCGCCGTGCTGGCGTTCATGGTGGTCGGGCCGATCGTCGACCTGCGGCTGCTGCTGATGTACCGCTCCACGTTCGGATCTCGCGCCGCTGCGACCATCGGTGCGCTCGGGTTCGTCGGCGCGATCATCGCCGCCACCGTCGTCGGGCGCGTGCTGCTGTGAACGGGACGCCACGATGGGCCGAGCTCGCCGACCGGGCGATGCTCGTGCTGCTCGGTGGGGCGATGATCGTCGTCGCCGCAACGGGGGACAGCCTCCAGTACGTACGCGAAGCGATGACGCTGCCGCTGATCCTGGCTGGCGCTGTCGTGGTCATGCTCGGCCTCGCCGGGCTCCGCGGTGGGGGCGGCCATCGCCACACGCCTCGATCGTTCGCACTCGTCGGCATCGCGATCGCCTTCCTGCTCGTCGTCCGGCCGGGGCCGCTCTCGGTGGCCGCCGGTGTCACCTACGACCCTGCGGTCCAGTCGCGCGTCCAGCAGTTCTTCGAGATCCCCCGCGAGGCCGTCGTCGGCGAGAACGCCTCCGCCGCCGACATCGAGGCGAACGCCCTCGAGTTGCACGCCGGTCAGCTGTGGTACGCCTCGCAGCAGCTCCCGGATTCCTTTGCCGGGGTCGCCGTGCGGATGCTCGGCCAGTTCGACCCGAACGACGGCGACCCGCAGCTGGTGCGGTTCCGGATCACCTGCTGCGCCGCCGATGCGCTCCGGTTGGTCACCCCGCTCTCGGGCGAGCTGGATGGGCTCGCCGAGGGCGACTGGATCGAGGTCTTCGGACAGTGGGACGGCGACACCACCACGCCAGGCCTCGACCTGGCGTCGTGGCACGTCGTGGAGACACCCGACCACCCGTACCTCACCATCCGCGACGCCTGAGGGTCGTCCCGTCGGACGTCGGGCCGGCGGCACACGCCTACCATCTGCGCCGTGAACGACCTGCTCGACCGCATTGCCGTCGAACTCGGCGACGGTGCGACCGCCATCGCGATCCCGAGTGCGAATCCCGTCAACTTCCACCAGGTGATCACGACACTCGAGGGCTGTCCGCCGCTCGAGATCGACGGCGTCCTCGCCCTTCCGGCAGGAAGCGGGCCGCACCCGGTCGTGATCGTCGTCCCCGGCAGCGCCGGCATCTCACCGAACCACGTCCTCCACGCACGCACGCTCCGTGACGCCGGCTACGGCGTGTGCCTCGTCGACCCGTTCGGCGCTCGGTCGGTCAGCTCCACCGTGGCGAACCAGGCGCAGTACTCCTTCGCCGCGAGCGCCTTCGACGTGCTGGCGGCGCTGTCGACGGTGGCGAGTCACCCGCGGGTCGATCCGGCGCGCATCTCGGCCCAGGGCCACAGTCGGGGCGGTGCCGCCGTGATGATGGCAGCGGTCCGAACGCTCGCTGACGTGGTGGTGGGCGATCTCGCGTTCGCCGGCGTGTACGCCGCGTATCCGTGGTGCGGACAGCGGTTCGTCAGCCCGGCCGTCGGTCGCACCGTCGTGAGGGCGATCATCGGCGACCAGGACGAATGGTGTTCGGTGATGGCGGTGCAGGCACAGATCCAGGCGATCTCGCTCGCTGGCGGCGATGCATCGCTGCGCATCGTGCCCGGGGCTCACCACAGCTTCGACCGATTCGAGGACGTCCACGACCTGCCCGAGGCCCGGGTGTCACCGAACGCTCCGATCGAGTACCTCACCGCCGACGGATCGATGATCGATCCGACCACCGGCCTGCCCGACTCGAGTCGAACCGACCTGGAACAGTTCCGGGCCGCCGTCGCTGCCGGATTCGGCCAGCGAGGGGCACGGCTCGGCTCGGTGGCCGGCCAGCCCGAACGCTTCCGCGACGACATGCTCGCCTTCCACGCTCGGGTGCTGGCAGCCGGCTGAGTCCGCCGTCGGACAGCTGCGTGCCGTGAAGGCATCCGTCAGTTCGGCAGCGAGCGATTCCGAGCCGAGTCGAGCACGACACGCGACGGGTCTCGAGGGTCGAACCGCACGTGGACCTGTCGGCCGGCCGAGTACTTCGCGAGCGCGGGCACGCCGATCAAGGCCGGGATCGACGCCTGGTACGGAGCCCCACCCTGAGGCGTGACCTCGAGATGCAGCAGCATCGCCGTGCTGTTCCTGGCCGGGTACGGCAGCTGGAGGTCGTCGGCGTGCACGATCACACCGTGCGCGGGCACCCCGTGTTCACGCAGCACCTCGAGCGGTTCGGCAGCAGCGTTGAACGCGAGGCGGCGCGCGTCCAGGTCGGCTTCCCGGGCGCGGGTGACCCGCTGCTCCTCGTCGTACTCGAAGATCATGTCGGCGGGGTTCGCCGGATCGAACGTCACCCAGATGTGCTTGCCGGCCTCTCCGTGCAACTCGCCCATGATCGTCGTGTGGCCGCGGCGCTCCGACCAGTGTTGGAACTCGGCGCGGAACGGTGCACCGCCGTGCGGGTACACGTCGGCCGTGTAGTCGATCCGCAGGTACGTGCCGTCGACGTTCGAGCGGCTCATGTGGGTGCGAGCCGAGACCACGACAGCCGGCGCGAGCACGCCGCGTGCGCGGAGGGCGGCGTCCCGCTCGGCCTGCTTGCGGTTCGCGCGGTTTCGCCACAACGTGGAAGCGACGAAGTCGGTGATCTCGAGGATCATGGAACGCTCCTGTGAGAGGGCCGGCGCCGATGCCGACGGCTCCAGTGTCCGCGAGCCTCTCGCGGTCGACATGGGTGACGGGTACGCAGCACCCGTCACCGGGCTACGGAACGGGTGGTCACCGGCTCCGACGGCGCGCGGCCCCGACGAGTTGGGTAGCTTGCCGCTGTCCGACGCGCAGGGGGCGCGCGGGCCCGCCGATCACGGCCGAGCACGGGAGCACCACCATGAAGCTGAACCTCAGCGCCGACGAAGTCCTCAGCACCACCCGGGCCGTGCGCAAGCGGCTCGACTTCGACAAGCCGGTCGAGATGGAGGTCATCAGGGAGTGCCTCGAGTACGCGGTCCAGGCCCCCACCGGTTCGAACATGCAGGGCTGGCAGTGGCTGGTCGTCACCGATCCGGCCAAGCGCAAGGCTCTGGCCGACCTCTATCGACAGGGCTGGGCGCTCTACACGCAGATGGCCGGCGCGGCGACCAACATCGAGGCCGCCGACGCGGGCCAGCAGGCCCGCGTGGTCGACTCGGCCACCTACATGGCAGAGAACTTCGAGAAGGCCCCGGCCATGCTCATCCCGTGCCTGCCCGGCCGCCTCGACAACCTGCCCAACATGGCGGCGACGTCGATGTACGGGTCGATCCTCCCGGGCGCGTGGAGCTTCATGCTCGCCGCCCGCGAGCGCGGCCTCGGCACCGCGTGGACGACGATCCACCTCATGTTCGAGGAGCAGGCGGCCGAGATCCTCGGCATCCCCTACGCCGAGGTCACCCAGTGCGCATTGATCACCATCGGGTACACCAAGGGCACCGACTTCAAGCCGGCGAAGCGCCCGCCGATCGAGACGATCATGCACGTCGACTCCTGGGGCGCCCGCCCCTGATCCACACTGCTGTGTGGTCGGCGGCGGCGTCGGGACGACCGCTACCGCGCATGCAGAATACCCCTAGGGGTATATTGGTTACATCTCCTGAGTAGCTGCGTCAGCGACGACGCCACGACCATCAGGAGCACGACATGCCCGCACTCCACCTCGGCGACGAGGCACCCGACTTCACCGCCATGACCACCGACGGCGAACTGAACTTCCATGAATGGAAGCAAGGCTCCTGGGCGGTGTTCTTCAGCCATCCCGCTGACTTCACTCCCGTCTGTACGACCGAGCTGGGGCGGACGGCGGCGCTCGAGCACGAGTTCGCCAAGCGCAACACCAAGGCAATGGCGTTGTCGATCGATCCGATCGAGGATCACCATCGCTGGGCGCCGGACATCGGCGAGGTGACCGGCACGGCGCTCAATTTCCCGATCGTGGCCGATCCCGACCACCGCATCGCCGAGCTGTACGACATGATCCACCCGGGCGCCGGGGACACCTCGACCGTACGGTCGGTGTTCATCGTCGATCCGGAGAACAAGGTACGCCTGATCCTGACCTACCCGAAGTCGGTGGGCCGCAACTTCGACGAGATCGTGCGTGTCGTCGACGCCCTCCAGGCCACCGACGCCGCTCCCATTGCAACGCCAGCCGACTGGCGCCCCGGCGATCGTGTCATCGTCTCGCTCTCCGTCACGACCGACGAGGCGAAGCAGCGGTTCGACAACGTCGAGGAACTGAAGCCGTACTTGCGGTACGCGGACGCCCCGTCACGCTGACGCCGACCTCCACGTCGCGAACGGAGATGCCCGACCGGTGCGCCGGTCGGGCATCTCCGCGTCCCGAACCTCGTCGGATCCATGCCTCGGCAAGGATTCAGGGCCTCGGAGGGATCCGGACCGGGAGCCCGGTGGTGATCGACTCGTTCGCAGCAAAGCTCAGCGAGAGCGAGCGGGCGGCATCCTGCTCGTCGGCGATCGGCAGACCGCCGGCGATGGGGTGGAACAGTTGATCGACGAGCGCGCTGTCGGCGTCGCCGTGTGTGCCGTCGCCCGCTTCCAACGGCACCTCGTACGGCCGGCCGAACATCGGCCACACCACCACTGCGCGCCGGACACCCGCGATCCCCGGATCAGGCGTCATGCCGTCCGTGAGGTCGGACCGCAATGTCTCGTGCTCGACGTGGCGGTCGAAGAGCTCGATGCGACCCTCGGTTCCGGTGATCGCGAGCCTCACCCCCTCCCACGGCGAGTAGGCGACCAGCGAGTAGGTGAGCTGCACGCCACCTCGATACCGGGCGGTGACGCTCAGGGTGTCCTCGGTGGTCACGCCAGGATCGAACACCGGCTGGTTGCGGACGTAGCCGGTCTCGACCTCGGCCTCCGCGTAGAGGGCGTGGAGCGCGGGATGATCGAGTCGCAGCTCGAACCGCGGGTCGGATGCCGCAGCGCCCGCGCCGTGCTCGCCGTAGAACGCCGTCCGCCCGAGGGCGAAGACCAGCTCGGGCTCGTCGTCCAACAGGTGGTTGATCAGATCGAAGTGGTGGGTGCACTTGTGCACCAACAATCCACCTGACCACCGCTTGTCGCGGTGCCAGCGACGGAAGTAGTCGGCGCCGTGGACGACGTCGAGCGGCCACGACAGGTCGACGGCGAGCGGGCGCCCGACGACGCCATCATCGAGCAGCGCCTTGACCGCACGGAACTCGCTCCGGTAGCGGTAGTTGAACAGCACGTTCAGTCGTTGATCCGGCCGGTTTCGCTTCGCCTCGAGGATCGCGGCGAGCTTGTCGCCATCGGTGGTGAGCGGCTTCTCGCACGCGACGTCCGCCCCGGCTTCGAGCGCTGCGACCACATACCGGTCGTGGGTCGCGTCGACCGTGCAGACGACGACGAGATCGGGCCGCTGGTCACGCAGCATCTCGTCGAACCGCTCGGCCTGGTAGGTGGGCACCGGTGCCGGCAGCGTGCGGCGCAGCCACTTCTGCCACCGGTCCATACGAACCTGGGACGTATCGCACAAGGCGACCAGTTGAACGGAGTCGGCGTGTCGACCGAGACGGAGCAGATAGGCAGCGGCGCGGGAGCCGGTGCCGACGAGGGCGAGTCGACGTGTCATGAGCGGATCGTCGAGCACCGTACCAACGTCGGGCGCGGGCGCTCCTGCCATGATCTTCCTCGGCCGGCGGTGCCGGTCGATCGTAGGGAGGACCCAATGGCCGTGCTCGACATCCGTCCGGTGTCGCCGATCCTCGGTGCCGAGGTCCGCGGCGTGCAGCTGGCCGACGGCGTCGACGACGACACCTTCGCCGCGGTCCACGCGGCCTTCCTCCGCCACGGAGTGCTGTTCCTCAAGGACCAGGCCGAGCCGATGTCGGAGGCGACGCAAACGGCGTTCGGGCGTCGCTTCGGTCCGCTGCACATCCATCCGGCCGCGCCGGGATCGGGCGACGGGGACGCCATCTTCGTGATCCACACCCATCGCGATTCGAAGATCGCCAATGGCAACGGCTGGCACAGCGACGTGTCGTGCGAGACCGAGCCGCCGATGGCGACGATGTTGCAGATCCGCCGGCTGCCCGCCGGCGGTGGTGGTGACACGCTGTTCGCCGACATGGAAGCTGCGTACGCCGTGCTGTCGGCCGACGACCGCACGTTCCTCGAGGGCCTCTCGGCGTTGCACACCTCGGAGCACATCTACCGGGGCCGCTACGAGGACCGCGGGGTCGACGACTCGGGCCGCACGTTCCCGTCGGCGGTGCACCCGGTCGTGCGCACGCATCCCGAGACGGGGCGGCCGAGCATCTTCGTGAACCGGGCGTTCACCACCGAGCTCGTCGGGCTCGATGAGGCACACGAGGCCGAGGCCGCGCAGGTGCTGCGCCGTCTCCTCGCCCACTGCGAGCTCCCCGAGTTCCAGATCCGCCAGCGATGGGATCTGGACGATGTGGCGCTCTGGGACAACCGCCGGCTCCAGCACTACGCGCTCTGGGACTACTGGCCCGACGAACGCATCGGCCATCGCGTCACCGTGTTCGGCGACCGTCCCCGCTTCGACCCGACCGCAGCCCGCCCCACGGATTCGTCGATCCGCATCCGGACGGAGCCGATCAGACCTCGACCGGCTGCTTCCAGCGATTGAGGTAGGTCACCTCGGCGGCCGGCCGCCGAGGTGCCGGCGCGAACGAATCGCCGGTGTAGTAGCCCACGGCGAGCAGACACACCTGCGTGACGCTGGCCGGGATGCCGAGCAGCTCGGCGATCTCCGCCTCGTGGTCGAGGTGGAACGTCGTCCACGCGGACCCGATGCCACGCGCCCGAGCAGCGAGCTGGAAGCTCCACACGCCGGGGAGCACCGACCCGTAGTACGCAGCCGCGCCGCCCTGGCTGGCGGGCGACAACGGGGGCCGGTCGAGTCGCAGGGAGATGACGAGCGCTGGCACCTCGGCGAGATGGTCGACGAGGAAGTTCGCCGAGTCGATCACCTTCTGGCTCCGGTCGTCACCGCGGATCTCGGAGTTCGCGGCGAGGTACGGGCGACCGACCTCCGCGAAGCGCTCGGCGATCCGTGCCTTGAGGTCGGCGTCGTCGATGATCATCCAACGGTTGCGCTCGAGGTTGCCGCCCATCGGCGCGTGGCCTGCGATCTCGATGCACTCGAGCAGTTCCTCGTACGGCACGGCACGGGTGAGGTCGAGGCGCTTGCGAACCTGCTTGGTGGTGGAGAGGAGTCGATCGGTCTCGGCGAGATCGAACCCGGTGCTGGGATGCGTGGCCATGCGTCCAGCTTGTCACGGTGGGTCGCGAGGGTCGTCCGACCGTGCAGCGCGGCCCGGTCGTCTCGCGGCGCCTTTCGGTCGCCGCCGTCCACATCGGTACGGTGAGGGACATGGCCTTCCAGGAGATCCCGGTCGTTTCGCTCGCTGCGTGGAACCGTGACGGCGACGGTGATCGCGAGGCGTTCGCCGAGCGCCTCCGCTCCATCTGCCACGAGGTCGGCTTCTTCCGTCTGGTCGACCACGGCGTCGACCCGGCGTTCCTCGACGCGTACTTCGCTGCGCTGCGCGCGTTCTTCGCGCTGCCCGAGGAGGCGAAGGCGTCGATCGACAAGGTGAACTCGCCGTGGTTTCGCGGCTGGGAGCGCGTCGGCGCCGAACTCACCGACAACCGGGTCGACCATCGCGAGCAGATCGACGTGTGGACCGAACTCGACCCGCGGGCCCCTGACGTCGAGCCCGCCTATCTCCGCCTCGAGGGCCCCAATCAGTGGCCCGACGACACCGTGCTGCCCGGCTTCCGGGAGCTGGTCGAGCGGTTCCAGACCGAGATGGGCGCGATCGCCGACCGGTTGATGGAGGCGATGAGCACCGCCCTCGGGCTCCCGGCTGATCACCTGCACCAGATGTTCGGCGAGCGCCGCATGTCGTTGGTGAAGCTCATCCACTACCCGCCCACGCCGGCGGGTGAGGCGGGCGTCAACGCACATCACGACGCGGGCTTCCTCACGCTGCTGTGGCAGCACGGCGTGGCCGGGCTGCAGGTCGAGAACCAGGACGGCGAATGGATCGACGTGCCGGCCGACGGCGACGCGATCGTCGTCAACCTCGGCGAGATGCTGCAGTCGGTGACCGGCAACTACTTCGTGGCCACGAACCACCGGGTGATCACCTCCTCCGAGCGGTACTCCTCCGGCTACTTCCACGGGCCGGCGCTCACCACCTCGCTCGCACCACTCCCCCTCGACGATCAGTTCGCGCAGGCCGTCGCGGCGAGCCCGCGCCATCGCGACACGGGGTTCATGGCCCGCCGCGACGAGTTGCTCGCCGGCGCCGCAGGCACCACGTCGGCCTCGGCCGAGACCTACGGGTTGCAGCTGTGGAACTACTTCACCCGCAGCTACCCCGAGCTCGTCCGTCGCCACCACCCGAGCCTCGTCACCACCGACTGACGAACGCCGTCGGCCGCGCCGCTGCTCGTGCGGCCTACGCTCCTGCGCATGTCTGAGACGTCGTCGCCGTTCACCTCGATCGCGCTGTTCACCGGGGCACCGCAACACGAGCACTTCGATCGGCTGTACCGGCTGGTCCCGAGCAGCCGGCTCGCAGCGAGCGCGACACCCCACCAGTTCCCCGAGGGCGACCCGGTCGAGCTGCCGGCGTCGTTCGACTTCGCCGGTGCCGCAGTGGACACCGAGCAGTTCCTCGACGTCACCGACACCGTTGCGCTCCTCGTGCTCCGCGACGGAGAGGTGGTGCACGAGCAGTACCGGCTCACCGGCGATCGCGACGTGCAGTGGATCTCGTGGTCCGTGGCCAAGAGCTTCGTGTCCGCGCTGGTGGGCATCGCCGTGCAGCGGGGCCACATCCGGACGATCGACGAACCGATCAGCGACTACATCGATGCCGACCCCGGCTCGGCCTACGACGGCGTGCGGATCAAGGACGTCCTGCAGATGTCGTCGGGCGCTCGGTGGAACGAGGACTACAGCGATCCCACCTCCGACGTGGTCCGCCTCGGCGCGGCGATGGCACCCGGCGGGGGCCTCGATGGGTTCGTCGCGTCAGCCGCTCCCGAGTCGACGCCCGGCACGGTGTGTCAGTACAACTCGACCGACACCCAGGCGCTCGGCGCGCTCCTGGTGCGCGCGACCGGCCGTTCGATCACCGACTTCATGCAGGAGCATCTGTACGAGCCGCTCGGCATGGAGTCCGACGGTTACTGGCTGCTCGACTCGACCGGACGAGAGATGGCCTTCGGTGGGTTGAACCTCACCGCTCGGGACTTCGCCAAGCTGGGTGAGCTGTACCGGCGCGGCGGCGAATGGAACGGTCGCCAGGTGCTGCCCGCCGACTGGGTTGCTTCCTCGATCGTTCCCGATGCGCCACACCTCGAATGGGGCCGCCCCGTCATCGCCGGCGAACGGCTTCCCGACGGCTACGGCTACCAGTGGTGGCTCATCCCCGGTGGCCTCGACCAGTACGCCGCGATCGGCGTCTACAACCAGTGGGTGTTCGTCTCGCCCCACGACCATGTCACGATCGTGAAGTTGTCCGCCAACCGCACCTATGGCACCACGATGGGCGAGGACTCGAGCTACTCCGGGACCCACGAGGCGTTCCTCCAGGCCGTCGCCGCCCACGTCTCCACGACGCGCTGACCCGCTGACCACCGACCCACCGATCGGCCGGGACGGCACCGCTGCGTATCATCCCGTCGACACCCCTCGAGAGGAACACATGACCACGCCGCACCTTCGCGCCGCAGAACTCGACACGACCGCACTCGAGGACTGGGGACCGCTCGCGCTGCCGCTGGCAGCGCCTCTCGCCGGCCCGATGCCCACCCACGGGCTCTCGCTCTAC
Source organism: Actinomycetota bacterium (assembly GCA_963169665.1). Taxonomy (GTDB): domain Bacteria; phylum Actinomycetota; class Acidimicrobiia; order Acidimicrobiales; family Ilumatobacteraceae; genus VFMC01. Next base: position 28,178 of record CAUJET010000033.1, read on the forward strand.
GAAACGGCCGACGGCGCCGTCACGACCGGCACCTGGCAGTGCGGTCCCGGCGAGAGTCGCTGGGACTTCACCGACAACGGCGAGTTCATTCACGTGCTGTCGGGTTCGATGACCTGTGTCGAGGACGACGGCACGGTGACCGAGGTGACGCCCGGCTCGACCGTGGTGTTCCCCAAGGGCTGGGCCGGCACGTGGACGATCCACGAGACCCTGCGCAAGGTCTACGTCATCTTCAGCTGACTCGTTCCCCGTGATGGCCGGCTCCGCTGCACGCTCGATCAGGCCTTGCGAACGAATTCGGCCTTGATGAGGATCCCGCGGCCATTGATCTTGCCGTCGATGGGGTGGTCGCCGGGAACGAGGCGGATGCCTTTCACCTTGGTCCCGGACTTCACGCCGCCCGATTTGCCGTCGAGCTTGAGTTCCTTGATCACGATGACGTCGTCACCCGTGGCCAGCAGGTTGCCGTTCGCGTCGCGCACGTCGTCGAGGCCGTCGGAGAGTTCGCCCAGCCACTCGTGCCCGCACGTCGCGCACTCGAAGCCATCCGCAGTCGTGAGAGGTTCGGGCATGGTGCAGATCGGGCACGTGACGGGGTCGCTCATCGGACCTGTCTAGTGCGCCGCCCCGGTCGCGCCGTAACCACCGCGGGTCAGTCGCGGAAGGCGGAGCAGTAGCGGACGTGGCCGGGTACGAGTTCGTGGTCGCCCAGCGGTCGGGCCATCCACGATGCACCCTCGCCGTAGTCACCCTGCACACCGGCGGGCGCGGCGGGCGCGAACCCGAAGCGCGGGTAGTAGTGGTCGTGCCCCAGCAGCACCACGAACCGCCACCCGGTATCGGTCGCTCGCTCCAAGCCGGCGCGGATCAGCGCGCCGCCGATGCCGAGGCCCTGTCGGTCGGGAGCGACCGCCACCGGCGCCAGGCCCAGGCCACCGGCCCGTTCGCCGTCGAGCGTCACCTCGCTGAACGCGATGAACCCGACGATGTGCCCGTCGATCGTCGCGACCAGCGTCAACTCGGGGACGAGCTCGCCCCGGCTGCGCAGTGTGCGAACCAGACCCACCTCGCTGTCGGAGCCGAACTGGCGTATGAACGCCTCACGCACCACCCCGTCGATGGCCTCCTCGTCACCGGGGGCTTCGGGGCGGATGGCAACCACATCGTCGGACATCCCGCGATCATGCTGCGTCGTTCGTTCGGGGGCAGCGGGATTTTCGACCGCACGTGAACCGCTCGGAGTGCGATGAGTACCGCCGTCGGTGTCGTTGAGTGTCCGCCACTCGGGACGAGGACGGGGTGGCCGTCGCACGATGTCTGCATGAGCGACTTGACCCCCGACGCGACCGTGATCGACCTCCAGCAGCAGATCGACCTGCTCCGGGCCGAGGTCGAACTGCTGCGGCATCGGCACGTGGAACTCACTCCTGCACCTGCGGTCGACTCGGTCGACGCCCCCCGATCGTCCACCCGGCGCGGCGTGCTCAAGCTCGCCGGTGCCACCGCAGCGGGAGCGCTCGCGAGCGCAGCACTGGCCGGCAGAGCGGCCGCCGACACCGGCTACACGACCGGCGGTTCGATCTCCGTCGGTGACGTGGTGCGCCAGCAACTGAACGGCTCGCGGCCGGGCGAGGCCGGCTTCCTGTTCGCGACCGTCAGCACGCCGGCGCTGACCTCGAACCTCGCCACCTTCCCCAGCGCTCTCGCCGGCTGGTCCCTCGACGGTGTCACCGAGGCAGGCGTCCACGGCGTCAGCGATACGGCGAACGGCAAGGGCGTGGTGGGTGAGGGCGAGATCGGCGTCTACGGCGCGTCGAACACGACGGGAGTCGCCGGGGTGTCCACGACGCTCACGAGCACCGGCGTCTCCGGCTCCGCCGGCCGTTACGGCGTGACCGGCGAGGCGATGGCTACCGGCGGGGTGGGCGTGCGCGGCGCCGCTCTCGGCGACGAGGGGATCGGTGTGTACGGCAACGGCGGGTACCTCGGCGTGCGCGGCTACACCGAGGCCACGAACGGTATCGGCGGGTCGTTCGCCGGTCGAGCGGGCGCGCTCCAGGTGTCGACCTGGCTCATCGGGGCGCCGCCGGATCGTGGCATCGCGTTCGAGCCGGGCGTGATCGAGGCCGACGCGCAGGGCGATCTCTGGTTCTGCTACAAGGGCGGCAATCCGGGCAACTGGCGCAAGATCACGGGTCGCAGCACGGCCGGCGCATTCCACGCCGTCTCACCGGGCCGCGTGTACGACAGCCGCGCGGCGGCGCCGTCGCCCGGAGCGATCGCCAGCGAGCAGAGCCGCACCATCAGCGTGGCCGACAAGCGCGACCCTGGTACGGGCGCCGTGACGCTCGCCGATCTCGTGCCGGCCGGAGCGACCGCGATCGCCGCGAACGTCACCATCGTCTCCACCGACGGCGCCGGATTCCTGGTGTGCAACCCCGGCGGCATCACGACCGTCGATGCGTCGACGATCAACTGGAGCGCCCCCGGGCAGTCGCTCGCGAACGGGGTGATCCTGGCGTTGGACGACCAGCGACGCCTCACCATCGTCGCCGGCGGCGGCGGCGCCACCCACGTGCTCATCGACGTGACCGGCTACTTCCGCTGACGGCGCGGGTTCGCGGGGCCGACCCGCGGTCCCGCGTGCCCTGCGGATAGCCTCCCGGCCTGCATGGGAGCTCGTGCATGGCCATTCGTCGGACGGGAAGATCTGGTCGCCGGCGTCATCTCGGCGCTCGACACCAGCGGCTGCGTGGTCCTCACCGGCAGGGCAGGCCTCGGCAAGACCAGGGCGGCGATCGAGACCACCACCCGTCTGGCCGACGCCGGCATCGTCACCGCGCGGGTGGTCGCGAGCCCGGCAGCGTCACCAGTGCCCCTCGCTCCGTTCGCGCACCTCATCGGGGCGGAGACCGGCGCCGCCGCCGTCACTGCGGTGCTGGCGGTGCTCGGCACCGATCGGCGTCGCGGAGCCGCCGACCCGGTGCTCGTGGTCGACGATGCCCACCTGCTCGACGAGGCGAGCGCCACGGTCGTCCAACAGGTGTCGGTCTCGGGATCGGTGCGGGTGCTGGCGACGATGCGCACGGGCGCCACGGTGCCCGACGCGATCGAACGCCTGATGGTCGATGCCGACGTCGCGGTCATCGACGTCGCGCCGATGGCTGACGAGGCGATCCTCGAGATGGTCGAAGCGGCACTCCAGGGTCCGCTCGACCTGCGCTCCCGTGAGCTGGTGGCGGCCGTCGCCGGTGGCAATCCGCTGTTCGCGCACGAGATCGTCGAGGGATCGATTGCCGGTGGGCGGCTCACGGTGCACGGCGGGGTGTGGCAGCTCGACGGCGATCCGACCGCCAGCCCGCTGCTCGAGGAGGTCGTGCTCGCCCGGCTCACACCGCTCGACGGCCCCGAGCGCGATGCGATCGAACTGCTCACGATCGGCGGCGTGCTGCGTCTCGACCTGCTCGATCGGATCGTCGGTACCGCGGCACTCGAACGCCTCGAGCGACTCGAGCTCGTCACCGCATCGGCCGACTCGAACGGCTCGATCAGCGTCGATGTCGCGCACCCGTTGCACCGCGAACTGGTCCGCGCCCGGCTGGGCGCGATCGCCCGGATGCGCATCGCGCGCACGCTCGCCCAGGCCGACGGCCCGCCCAGCGCCGAGCGACCGATGGCCGCCAACCTGCGCAGCGCACTCTGGCACGTCCGTGGCGGCCTCGACGTCGACCCCGCCCAGCTCGTCGCTGCAGCCCACCACATGCTCGGCGCAGGCGATCCGGCGCTGGGTGCCGAGCTGGCGGAGCACGCGTTCTCGCAGACCGGCAGCGCACGTGCGGCGATGCTCGCCTCGTGGTGCCTCGCCCAGGTGGGCGATCACGAACGCGCGATCGAGATCATCGTCGCGGCCCGCAAGGCCACGACCGACGGCTGGGAGCGCGCCGCCATGCGGATGCGGGTCGCCGAGGAGCTCTGGTGGACGGGCCGCTGCGCCGAGGGCCTGGCCGAGCTCGACGACGGCGCCGACGACCCGCCGGGCCCCTGGCACGATCTGATCGAAGCCCAGCGTGGCGTGTTCGCGATGCTCGACGGCGACGTCCACGAAGCTCGGCGGCGGTGCGAGCATCTCGTCGAGCACGAGCACCTCTGGGTGCGTTTCGCCGCAGCGATCGCGATCGGCAACGTCGGCGTCATCGCCGACCAGCCCGAGCGCACGCTCGAGTTGTGCAGCCGTGTACACGCCGAGGCCAACGCGGCCGACGTCGACCTCGTCGGTGGCGCCGACATCCATCTCGCCATCCAGCTCAATGCGCTCGTGCACGCCGGCCAGCTCGAGTTCGCGCTCGCCCTCGCCGTCGCCGCCCACGAGCAGGCAGCGCAGCAGCCGTCGTTGCAGGTGAGAGCGTGGGCCGCGACGCTGCTCGGTCGGGTCGCGAGCTTCACCGGCGACCTCACCACCGCCGGGCGGGCGGTGGCCGAGGCCGAGCGGCTGTGGGTGCGCAGCGGCCATCAGGGCATCGCAGCCTGGTGCGCCGCCGGACTGGCGCAGGCTCAGGTGCAGCTCGGCGCTGCCGACGAGGCAGCCGAGACCGTCGAACGGATCGACGGCTACCACCGAAAGGGGTTCCGCCAGTACGAGGCGACGGTGATGACGGCGCGGGCCTGGCTGGCCAATGCCCTGGGTGATCGGGCGGGCGCTGCGTCGCACCTGCGCGACGCGATCGAGTTCACCACGACTCGCGGCGAGACGACGGTGCTCGGGTGGGTGTGGCACGACGCCGCTCGCCTCGACCTGCTCGGGCTGCTCGCCGACGTCCCCTCGTGGCCGCGCCCGACCCAGGAGTTCTCGGCCCGGCGATGGGAGTTCGTCGAGGCCCGCCGGACCAACGACGGTGCGGCGCTCGCAGCGGTTGCCGAGGGGTTCGAACAGATCGGTGCGCTGCTGTACGCGGCCGAGGCCTTCGCGTCGGCATCGACCGCCGTGCGGCGAGCGGGCGACAGCCGTGAAGCAACCCGACTCGACGGACGTGCCGGCGCGCTCGTGGCGCGCTGCGGTGGTGTCACCACACCCCTGTTGTCGACACGACCGTCGGTGGGTCCGCTGTCGGCCCGCGAGTACGAGATCGCCTCCCTCGCCGCATCGGGCCTGTCGAACCGGCAGATCGCACGACGTGCCGTCGTGAGCGAACGAACCGTCGAGAACCACCTCTATCGGGCGTTCATCAAGCTGGGCATCTCGTCACGGGATGAACTCGGCGCAGCGATCGCGCTGTAGCGGTCAGCTGGCCGAGCCGGGTTCGAGCAACTGGGCCAACGTCACGGCGCCACCGAGCACGGCCTCGAGCCGCCGAAGGTCGTCACCGCCGAGGTCGTAGCCGCGCAGCACGGTCTGCGGTCGCTCGCGGAGCGCGTCGGCGAACGCGGCATCAGCGGCGAGCCGGGAGAGCACCTGCTCGAGATCTGACATCTCGACATCAGATCGCGATGCCCAGAATGGCGCCAGAGTGCCGCGTACTCATGGGTCTCGACGGCAGCACTCAACCGGAGCCGTTGAGTGCCGCCCAACACGCGGATGAGTACTCCCCACTCTCGGCGGGGCGAACCCCGTCGCGGTTGGGTGGTGGCCATGACGTCGCGCGGCCTTTCCCCCACCCGTTCCTCCCGGCTCGCACCGCCGCTGATCGCCGCGACCCTGCTGCTCGCGGCGTGCGGAGGCTCGTCGGAGTCGAGCTCCACCGAGTCGACGTCCGCGACGACATCGGCCGAGGCGCCGTCGGTCACCGAGGCCGCGACCACCGATGGTGCGGCCGCATCCACCGATCCATCGGCGCCCGACACGACCGCGCCCTCGTCCGGCGATGCTGATGCCACACCGGTCGACCCGGCCGCGACCGACCCGTGCTCGATCCTGTCGTTGAGCGACGTGTCCGCCGCGACGGGCGACACGGCGAGCGACCCGGTGGACTACAACCCGGGGAGCGACCAGGTCGCGGAGTGCAACTGGTACCTGGCCAGCGGCGCATCGCTCGGCTTCCAGATCGAGCTGCAGCTCCCGCCCGGGTCGCAGTCGGTCACCGACAGTCGACCATTCGGGGTCGGCGCCGGCGGCCAGATCAGCGACAGCGCTGGCTACCCGTTCGCGATGACCGACATCAACGGTTGGCTCGTCAAGCTGACAGGCCTCTCCGGCGAGATCAGCGAGGAGCAGCTCGTCGCCGTGGGGCGACTGTTGGAGCAGCGGCTGATCCCGCGCGACGCATCGGTGGGAGGTGCCACGCCTGCAGGTCCGAGCGGTGACGGATCGGGCGAGGGCACATGCTCGGTGCGAGTCACCGGTGCGTTGAACGCCGAGTTCACGAGCAGCCAGGACATCGGCGAGGCCTACGCTTCGGTGTGGGTGCCGGACGACGAGGAGGCGATGGCCGACTCGATGTTCCCCGGTGGAGCGCCCGACTTCCAGGTCGGCTGCTCGAGCGACGGCGATGAGAGCGTGCTGATCATGCTGTTCGACGTCGACGTCCCGCTCGGCGCGACAAGCGTGACGGTGCCCGACAACCAGGCGGGCTACTTCTCCGACGACGGCCTCGTCGGGAATCGTGGCCCGGCGGAGATCGTGCTCACCCGGTTCGACGAGTCGGGTATGGCCGGCAGTATCACCTACACCGGCGACGGCCTCGGCACCGGCGAGACGACCGTGACGATGACGTTCGACTTCACCAACGACTGGATCGCGTGAAGGTCACGACCCGCCGGAGAGCCACCTCGAATAGGTTCCGAGTGTGAGCAAGGCAGAGGACAGACTCCGCGACTGGGTGAGCGTGGTGGCGGGCCCGACGACCATGGTCTCGTGGATCGCGTTGGGGTACCCGACCAACCCGAACGGGGGTGGGCGGTCGATGATGGACGATTACCTCGTGGTGCGGGGGCTCGACCCGGAACGGCAGCTCTGCCGGGGGCACTCGCAGCTCGTCGCTGCCATCACCGACCGGCAGCTGCTGATCGGTGATGTCGGCGGGGTCTTCGTGGTGAAGCCGAAGGACCTCCTGGTCGACGCACCGCTCGCCGACTGTCGTGTCGAATGGTGGGATCAGACCCAGGTCGGCCCCGACCAACGTCACCTGCTCATCACCGTCGGATCGGGGTGGGTCCGCACGTCAGCACGCATCGACGAACGCTCGAACGCCGATGCCTTCATCGGTGCGCTCGGGCCGAGGGTCCTCCGCGTCGACCCCTGACCTCCCTGCCCGGGGCGGGCATCCGAGGACGGTCCACTCCACCGAACCGGCGCGAGGGTGTCGGCGGGCCGCGGGAGTCTGCTCGTTACACTCGGCCGCGTCATCACCGGCGAAGAAAAGGAAGCTGACCCATGGGGCTCATCCAGGCTGCACTCGGATCGATCGGCGGCACGCTGGCCGATCAGTGGAAGGACTTCTACACGGTGCCGGAAGGCCTCGCGCCGACCGCTGCGCTGTTCGCCGCGGTGCCCCGCGGGCAGAACGCCGGCCGTGGCTCCAACACCAAGGGCTCCGACGGGGTCATCACCAACGGCAGCCGCATCATCGTGCCCGAGGGCTACGGCCTCGTGCTGATGGAGCAGGGCGCCATCACCGGTTTCGCAGCGGAGCCGGGCGCGTACGAGTGGAACAGCGACGCACAGGACTCGCAGTCGATCTTCGCCGGCGACGGCATCGTCAGCCCGCTGATCAAGACCTCGTGGGAGCGCTTCAAGTTCGGTGGCCGTCCCGGCACTCAGCAGCGCGCCTACTTCGTGACGCTGAAGGAACTGCCGAACAACCGCTTCGGCACCCAGTCGGAGATCTACTGGGACGACGCGTACATGAACGCGCAGGTGGGCGCTGTCACACGCGGCACGTACACGCTCAAGATCGTCGACCCGATCCTGTTCGTCAGGGCGTGGGTGCCGGCCACCTACCTCGAGCCCGGCAAGGTCTTCGACTTCACCGACATCGAGAACGACGCTGCGTCGCAGTTGTTCAACGAGGTCGTCGGCTCGCTCGCGCCGGCGTTCTCGATGTACACGAACGATCCGTCGAAGGGCAACCGCATCACCAAGATCCAGCAGGACTCGATCGGGTTCGCCCAGAGCCTGTCGGCCGCGGTGGAGCAGAACTACCAGTGGAGCACCGGCCGCGGTCTGTCGATCGTGTCCACCGCGATCATCGCGATCGAGTACGACGAAACCACCAAGGAGCTGCTCCGCAACGTGCAGCGCGCCGATGCGCTCTCCGGCGCCCGTGGCAACTCCAACATGCAGGCATCGGTCGCTGCCGGCTTCGAGGCGGCGGGCCAGAACACCGGCGCCCCCGGCCTGGTCGGCCTCGGCATGGCCGCAGGGGCCACCGGCCTCGGCGGCCTGCAGCAGCCGGTGCCCGGCATCGGTGGTCAGAGCACCCCGCCGGCCGCGTCGGCCCCGCTACCGCCTCCGCCGCCCGCCGCACCTGCGGCGCCCGCGGCCGAGGACCCCGTGGCCAAGCTGGCGAAGTTCAAGGAGATGCTCGACGCCGGCCTCATCACCCAGGCCGACTACGACGCGGCGAAGAACAAGGTGCTCGGGCTCTGAGCTCGTAGCGACACACCATGTCCTCACTGCCACCTCCGGGAGAGGGTGCCAGTCCGCGGCCCGCCGACGGGTGGGCCGCGCCGCCGCCCGCTCCGTCCTCACCGCCGCCTGCTCCGCCGATCGTCCCGACACCGAGCCCCGTCATCGACACCCGCAACCAGCGGCTCGACGACGGCGTCAACCGCTGCCCCAAGTGCGGGGCGACCGATATCCAACTGCGCCCGTCGGCCGGCATGCTCGTGTGCCTGTTCTGCCGGCACGAGTGGGCCGAGGCGCGGCTCGACGAGACCGTCGCCAACGGCGACCTCACCACGCTCGTCGGGACGACCATCGGCTCGGGCGCCGCCGACATCGCGGCCGGCTCCGACTCGATGATCACGATGAAGTGCGGCGGCTGCGGTGCCGAGGTCGTGGTCAACACCGCCGAGCAGATGGGCTCGCGCTGCCACTGGTGTCGTCACGTGCTCACGGTGAACGAGCAGGTGCCCAACGGGGCCGTGCCCGACGCCGTGCTGCCGTTCAAGATCACCCATGACGACGCGATGACGCGCATCCGCGAGTTCGCCGGCAAGCGACGGCTGTTCGCCGACCGGGCGTTCGTGCGCGAGTTCAAGGCCGAGAACGTGGTCGGCGTCTACCTGCCGTATCTGGTGGTCGATGCCAACGCGAGTGCGGACATCGCCGGCGTCGGCGAGGTCAAGACCCGGCAGTACACGCGGGGCACGGGCGACAACAAGGAGACCTTCTACGACGCCGACGTGTACGCCGTGGAGCGGCACATCGACTTCACCGCCGACGACCTGACGATCGAGGCGTCGTCGGAGCGAGCGCACATGAACTCGGCGGTCAACACCAACAACATCATCAACACGATCCTGCCGTTCGACACCGAGAACGCGGTGAAGTGGAACGCGAGCTACCTCACAGGGTTCACGTCGGAGAAGCGCGACCAGGACGTGGCCCACACCACACCGGAGCTCGAGCACCAACTGCTGTCGATCGCTCGGGCGCAGGTGGAGGCGAGCATCGAGCGCTACGACCGCGGTGTGCGCTGGGAGCGGGAGCGCCTGCAGGTGCACGGCACCCGCTGGATCGCGATGTACCTGCCGGTCTGGCTGTACTCCTACTACCACGAGCGAGGCGACAAGAGCATGGTGCACTACATCGCCGTGAACGGCCGGACCGGTGAGGTGATGGGCAGCGTGCCCGTGTCGACACCGCGGCTGGTCGCTGCGGCGCTCACCGTCGGCACCGTGATCGAGGGCATCGTGATCGCGATCCTGGGAGCTGCCGGATGATCGCCGTCCTGTCATCGGTGGTGCTCGGTGCGTCCGGCGACAGCGGCCCGGTGTGGCTGCTCGTCCTCGGGCCCGCCGGCGCCGGCGGCCTGTACTTCGGCCTGTGGAGCTACTACCGCAACACCGGGAAGTCGCACAGCTTCGAACGCGAGAGCCGTATCGGCGCCAAGCCGGTCACCGGCGCCGACCGCAAGGTCGACGAGATCTCGGGCACCAAGAAGACCAGCATCGACGGCGACAACAAGGGCGACCACCGCCAGCGCGTGCAACGAATCCCGTAGCCGCGGGTGGGCGCAACTCAGGTGTCGAAGGTCAGTTCGAGGCCGTCGAGGTCACCTGCGTTGCGCCAGTCCTCGAGCAGTTGGTTGAACGCACCGATGCCTCGCGGGTAGGCACCGAGGAAGGAGTTGCCGCCCGTCGATCGGCCCTCGTTGTTGTAGTAGCCGGGCGTGCACGACGACAGGAATCCGCCGCCGCCGTCACCGCCCGAACTGGGGCGCGTCAGTTGCGCCGCCCAGGCGTCCTGGCCCTCGACGGTGGCCTCGACCGTGCGGGCGCCGCGGGCCATCGCCTCGGCCACGATGTAGGCGATGTGACGCGCCTGGTCGTCGAACATCGACGTCATGTTCACGCTGAACGCGTTCTGCGAGATACCGATCGAGAACTGGTTGGGGAAGCCTCTGGTGCAGAAGCCGTGCAGCGTCTTGAGTCCCTTGGCGCGGACGTCGTCGTAGTGCATGCCGTCGCGCCCGACCACGTCGACGCCGGTGCGGCGCCGGAGGTCGGGAGAGGTCTCGAACCCCGACGCGAACACGATCAGGTCGACCGGGTACTCGCAGCCGTTGGCCACCACTCCCTGCTCGGTGATCCGCTCGACGCCCTTGGTCTCGCTGACGTCGACGAGGGTGACGTTGTCGCGGTTGAAGCACGCCAGGTACTCGTCGTTGAAGGTCGGCCGCTTGCACATCACCCGGTAGTAGGGCTTCAACAGGTCGGCGGTGTCGGCATCGGCGACGGTGTCGTCGACGCGGCGGCGGATCTCCTCCATCTTCTGGAAGTCGGTGAGCTCGACGATCCGGTCGCGCTCTTCGCGGGTGCGCGGCCGGTTCTCGCCCTTCGGTGACGAGATCGCCCGGAAGATGTCGGTCCACCCGTCGTCGACGAGGTCGACGTCGACCCGCTTGCCCATCGAGATCGCGTCGAAGTTCTCCCGTCGCTGTCGTTGCCAGCCCGGCTCGAGCGACGACCACCACGACTCGTCGGTCGGTCGGTTGCGTCGGAAGTCGACCGACGACGGCGTGCGCTGGAACACGTACACGTGCTTCGCATCGCGGGCCAGCCGGGGCACGCACTGGATCGCCGAGGCGCCGGTGCCGACGACCGCGACGGTCTTGTCGGCGAGACCCGTCATCCCGCCGTTGGAGTCACCGCCCGTGAAGCCGTAGTCCCAGCGGCCCGTGTGGAAGGAGTGGCCGGCGAAGGTCTCGAGGCCGGGGATGCCCGGCAGCTTCGGCCGCGTCATCGGGCCGAGGGCGGTCACGACGAAACGTGCGCGCATGTCGTCGCCGCGATCGGTGCGCAGGTGCCACCGGGCGATCGAGTCGTCCCACTCCATCGAGGTCACACGAGTCGAGAAGTGCGTGCGCTCGTAGAGCCCGTAGTGACGTCCGATGCGCTGGGAGTGTTCGAAGATCTCGCCTGCGTAGGCGTACTTCTCCTTCGGCATGTAGCCGAGCTCCTCCAACAACGGGAGGTAGCAGTAGGCGTCGGTGTCGCATTGCGCGCCCGGGTACCGGTTCCAGTACCAGGTGCCACCGAAGTCGGCCCCGGCCTCCACGAGACGGAAGTCGGTCACACCACGTTCGGACAACCGGGCGGCGGCGAGCAGCCCGCTGAAGCCTCCGCCGACGATCGCCACCTCGACGTCTTCGTCGATCGGGTCGCGCTCGACCTTCGTCGGCGCATACGGGTCGACCTCGACGAAGCGGGCCAGTTCGTCGCGGGCCTCCCGGTACTGGTCGACGCCGTCGGCGCGCAGGCGCTTCTCACGCTCGAGCCGGTACCGCTCGCGCAGCGCATCGGGATCGAAATCCAGTTCCTCATCGCGTCCCATGACCACCTCCAGGTCGCTCGTCGTCAGTCCGCCCGCGAGCCTTGCGTACCGAAGCGCGCGGACACGTGGCGGAGCGACCGGCGACGTAGCCTCGGCCGATGGGCGTCGACGACAAGCCGATCGTGTTCGTTCACGCGGCGGCGGCGTGGGAACGCATGCTCGAAGACGGCCTGCCCGCAGGCGGGGTACGGCTGCAGCTCCGCAAGAAGGCCACACAGCTCCCGGGCATCACCTATGCAGAGGCCCTCGACGTCGCCCTGTGCCACGGGTGGATCGACGGACAGGTGAAGTCACTGGACGAGTCGTACTTCCTCCAGGTGTTCACACCGCGTCGGCGGGCCAGCCCGTGGTCGAAGCGCAACCGGGAACATGTCGAGCGCCTCGTTGCCGAGGGACGGATGCGTCCGACCGGGCAGGCCGAGGTCGACCGGGCCAAGGCCGACGGCCGCTGGGATGCGGCGTACCGCCAGGCCGACGATCACGTGCCCGAGGTGCTGCAGGTCGCGCTCGACGCCAACCCCACCGCGGCTGCTGCGTTCGCAGGGATGTCGAAGCAGAACCGGTTCGCGATGGTGTTCCGACTCCAGTCGGTCAAGCGGGCCGAGACGCGCGACCGGAAGGTCGCCGAGTACATCGCCATGCTCGAACGCGGCGACACGATCCACCCGTAGTGCGTACGGGCCGGGGCGACTGCGAGCCGGTGCTGGCTACGCGCCGTGGCGGTAGCGGCGGTGCCTGATCCGCCACCCGTGCTCGGTGCGGACCACGTCGTCGTCGTAGGCGCCGTAGAACACCCCGCTGGGATCGTGCCGGTCGGACGGGCCGACGGGGTACAGCCCACGAGAGAACAGGCGGACCAACGGGCCACCGTCGAGCGGATCGACCGACACCGACTCGATGAACATGTTCGTCAGGATGTGCGAACCCGGGTGCACGCCGGTGCGGCCCATGAACTCCATGATCTCGTCGATGCCCACCAGGCGGAGACCGCCACCGATGACCTCCCAGATCGCGTCGGTGGTGAAGACGCCGCGCAGACGTTCGGGCTGCAACCGGTCGAGCGCATCGGCGTAGCGAGCCGGGAGCTCCATGATGTCGAGTCGATCGTCGGCGGTGAGCTGCACGGCGTCACCGTACCGAGCCGATCGGCGTGCTCGACGATCCGGCCGACCACGGAGTTCGGGTCGATGACGTCGATCTACGAGACCCCCCGTCGATGGTGACGAGTAGGTTGCGCGCATGGCGCTCGATGCCGATCTGACGGCCTTCTACGACGCCGAGGCGCGCGCTGGGTTGCGCGGCGAGCTCGATCCGATGCGAGTGAGGATCAGGGACGGCTTCGTCGACGTGCTCGGCCGCGAGGGCCGTCACCGACCCGTCGACGTCGGGGCAGGTCCGGGGCGAGACACGGCCGTGTTCCGAGATCGAGGTCTCGACGTGGTCGGAGTCGACCTCGCGCCGGCCAATGTCGGGTTGATGCATTCCCAGGGTCTCCACGGTGTCGCCGGATCGCTGTACGCGCTCCCCTTCCCCGACGGCTCCTTCGACGCGCTGTGGACCATGAGCACGTTCGTGCACGTGCCACACGATCGATTCGACGAGGCCATGACCGAGCTGCTGCGGGTCGTGACACCTGGCGGGCCGCTGGCGATCGGTACGTGGGGCGGTCGCGACTTCGAGGGAGTGCCGGAGTTCGGCGAGCTGCGCCCCTTCCGCTTCTTCTCGCTCGCTGCCCACGATCGTTGGCGTTCGATGCTCGAGCGACGCGGAGACCTCGAACACTTCGAGACCTTCCCACCGAACCAACAGGGCGGCTGGGAGTACCAGTACGCCGTGCTCCGCGCCGTCGGCTGATCCGCTGACTCCGGTCACGGCCCCGTCCCGCTACGGTCGGCGCCGTGCCCGCCGCGCTCAAGGACTCCGTCGATGCCGCGGTCGTCGACGAACTGGCCCGCCGCTTCTCTGCGGTCGACGAACGCTTCGATGCAACGGGCTTCGTCGAGCGCACCGTGGCGCAGCTCGACGACCTGGAGCTGAAGGCCCGGATGGAGCTGATCGCTCGCGAGCTGTGGCGAGCGCTCGGCGACCGAGATCCGGCGGCGTCGTTGACATGCCTGGTCGACGTGGCTCGCGCGGAGCCGCCGGTCGGAGGTTGGGCGGCGTGGCCGTTGGCGGCGGTCGTCGAGCTGTTCGGGCCGTCGTGCCCGTCGGAAGCGCTCGACGCGATGGAGTACGTCACCAAGCGGATGAGTTGCGAGTTCGCGGTGCGGCCCTTCCTGCGCGACCACTTCGATCAGACCTACGCCCGCCTCCTCGCGTTCACCGATCACGACGACGAACGCGTTCGACGCCTGCCGTCGGAGGGGATGCGCCCCCGGTTGCCGTGGGGTGCCGGCGTGAGGCGTCTGGTCGACGACCCACTCCCGGGTCTGGCCGTGTTGCAGCGCCTCCGTCACGACCCGTCGGAGACGGTCCGTCGCTCGGTGGCCAACCATCTCAACGACGTCGCGAAGACACATCCGCAGTTGGTCGTCGACACGATCGGAGCCTGGGCAGCGGAACCCGCGACCGATCGACGCATGGTCGCCCATGCGCTCCGCACGTTGGTGAAGCGGGGTGACCTGCGCGCCCTCGAGCTGCTCGGGTTCACGACCGCCTCGGCCGTGGCGGTCGACCGCTTCGAGGTGTCGCCCGCCGTCGTCGACATGGGCACGCACATCGTGCTCACCGCGGACGTGAGATCGACGGCCATCGAACCGCAGCGGTTGGTGATCGACTTCGTGGTGCACCACGTCTCGGCGTCGGGCGGCACCTCGCCCAAGGTCTTCAAGTGGACCACGATCGACCTCGAAGCCGGCGAGCAGTGCACCCTCACGAAACGGCGTCTCGTCCGGCAGGCGTCGACGCGCACGTACCGGGCCGGCACACACCGCGTGGAGCTCCAGATCGCCGGACAGGTCGTCGCCGCGACCGCGTTCGACGTGCGCGTCTGAGGCTGACGGGACCGGGTTGCCCGCACCTCGTCATGCCTCGCCTATCGGTCGAGGGCGCCCTTGCCGGCGAGGATCTTGTCTCGGTACTTGATGATGCGCGAGACCTTGGTCGCCGAGGTCTTGGCCGAGTTGAGCGCGAACACGTAGCTGCGCTGACGGCCCGGGGTGAGCAGCGCGAATGCCTGCGCGAGCTCGGGGTCGGAGTCGAGCGCTTCGACGAGCTCGTCGGGGAGCTCGAGGTCGCGCTCGACCTTGGCCGGCTTGATGCCCTGTTCGGCGTAGCCCATCGCCTCGGTGAGGTACTCGCGGATGATCGCTTCCGACGCGACGACCTGAGCGTTGTCGTCGAACTTGAAACAGTCGGGGTGCTGGCTGTTGGGACCCTGTCCGATGAGTGCCCCGTGCGGGTCGCGCATCAGCGCTGCGTGGAAGAACGTCAACCGGAAGTCCTCGCGGAACGCGCCCATGATCACGATGTTGCGACCGGCATGCATGAAGCACGGATGGCCCCACTTGGCGTGCTCGGACAGGCCGACGTCGAGACAGATCCGTCTGAGCTCGAGCTGGCCTTCGTGCCAGAACTTGGTCGAGCAGTCGGGCGTGGCGAACCGGTCGCAGCGACCGCATCCGTTCTCGAAGTAGTCCTCGACCTTGGTGATCATCGTCGGCATGTCGGTCCTCGGTGTGGGAGCGGCTCGGGGCCGGGCCTGAGCCGAATCTAGGTGGCCCGACGGTGCCAGGCACGACGATTCATCGGTGCGGACGACCGTCAGGTGACGGTGACGCCGCCGTACTCGGCGCGGATGTCGGCGAGCGGACGGTCGAGCTGCTCCTCCCACTTCACGAAGTGGATGTTCCTCCACTGCCGTCCCATGATCCAGCCGGCGCTCACGGCATCCATCGCCGACGTGGCGTGGCGAGGGTTCACGAACGCGATGTGCGCAGTCGTCACCGCGACGCGCATCGCGTGGTAGGCGCTCTGCAGCTGGGCGAAGTGGAAGCCGGCCATGCCCAGCTCGCCGGCGATGTCGGGCCCGAAGCCGGTGATGGTGTGCAGGTAGTCGTGCAGCATGTAGCCGCGCACGAAGGCGTAACGGACCTCGTCGGGCATGCGGTCGAGGCGCCCCCGATCGAGCAGGCCGTAGAACACGTCGTGCTGCTTCTGGGTGAGGTTGGGCTCGAGGCCGTTGTCGACGATCCACGCGCGATAGGCGTGACCGAGCGAACCCTCGGGGCACCGCGCCAGGTCGTCGAGTGTCACCAACGGCGGCAGGTAACGCTCGGCGAGGAACGCCTCTGCACCGGGCAGGGCCCGGAGGATGTCGGCGTACTGATCGATCGCCGTTTGGGGAGCCGTGGCCCACCAGTCGTGCACGAGGCCCATCACGTGGGTCTTGATGGGGTCGTCGGCGTTCTTCAGGAACAGCTCCGCGATCTCGCGATCGATCACGGGCTCGTACGTGCGGGCGCTCGACTCGGGCATGCTTCCCATCTTATTCAGGAGTTCTGAACAAGGGAAGAGGCAGCTGCCGACCAGTGCCCTACGCTCGCCGTCGTGGCGACCGAGATGCGCAGACGCATGGCACGCGACGAGCGGCGGACGAGCCTGCTCGCAGCCGCGGCACGGGTGGTAGCTGCGAGGTCCAGCGATCGGCTCTCGTTCGAGTCGATCGCGGCGGAGGCGGGCGTGTCGCCCACGTTGCCCTACAAGTACTTCGACTCTCCCGAGGACGTGGCGCTCGAGCTGTACGCGCAGACGGTCGCCGACGTCGACGCTCGCACCGACGAACTTCTCGCCGACCCGGGCCGCGCGTTCGATGACAAGGTTCGCGAGACGTTCCTGCTGTGGTGTTCGCTCGTGGAGCGCGACGGCTTCCTCTTCGTCCGGCTCGCCGAGGGTGCCAACGCGGCAGCGCTCGACCGGGCCGTGCGCGCCCGTCGGGAACGAACCGTGCACGTGTGGGCCGAGCAACTCCGTGACGAGTTCGCGCTCGACGAGTCGACGGCTCGCCTGGTGGCGGCGAGCGTGACCGCCGGAGCCGGCTCCGTCGTGCAGCGGGTGTTCACCGACCGCCTCGACCGCGACGACGTCGCCGAACTCCTCGTGCGCCTGGTTCGCGGTCAGGGCGACGCAGCCCGCCCGTGATCACCGACGCCTGACACGTCGGCGATCGGCTCGACTCACCTGTCGCAGCGAGCCTTCGCCGCCTGGATCGAAGCGACGGCAGCGGCCGGTTCGGGGACGGTGACCGTGACGATGCGGCCGTTCGACAGCGTGAGCCGCACGGTGGGCCCGCCACGCAGGGTGCACGACGTCCGCTTCGGCGACCACCAGAGTCCCCACGACACGCGCCACCACGGCAGATCGATCACCTCGGCTCGTTCGATCTGCTCGAGCGGGTAGCTGCACCTCGGCCACCCGAACCAACCCCAGCGGATGGTGAAGCCGTTGGGGCCCGCGGTGGCACGCACGCTCGACGCCGTCACGACCTCGAGGAGCACGCCGATCGCGATGAGCAGCAACGGCAGCACGACCAGCAGGGCGCCGCCCGAGCTGCCCGACGACAGCGCCAGGATCACCAGGAGAACAGCGGAGAAGCAGCTGCTGGCCACCGCCGCCCAGCTCATGGTGCGGCCGGTGTAGACGGCGAGTGCGCCGTCGCCCGCGAATGGTGACGTGTTCATGTCAGCTCCTTGATGATGCGGATGAGGTCGTTGCGTCCGAGGCCGTGCTCACGCGCCGTGGTGACGAGCGCCTGGGCCGCCTCGGTCACGGCCGACAGTGCGGGACCGCCCGAGACGACCCGCGCGCCGCGACCGCGACGGAACTCGAGGATCCCGTCGTCGCGCAGCTGCCGGTAGGCGGCCAGCACCGTGTTGCGATCGACCGACAGCGCCTCGCCGAGCTCGGCAGCCGGAGGCAGTTGCTCGCCGACCTCGAGCTCACCGGTCGCCACGCCCCGACGCACGCATCCGGCGATCTGGTCCTGCAACCGCTCTCTCGACGTGTGATCGATCGCCCAACGCATGAAGCTAGTTGTACTAGCACCATCCGGTTCCGTCAAGCGCTCGATCCGAGCGGCTCGCTCGAACCGGCCGACGCCGTGTCGGCCCGTTGTAGCGTTCCCGCGATGGGGAAGGTGCTCAGTGCCGAACAGATCGAGCGGTTCGAGCGCGACGGGTGGCTGGCACCGATCCCGGTGATGAGTGCCGACGATGCGCACGCGATCCGCGAGCGGCTGGAGCACGAGGAGCGTCGGCTCGGCGGTCCGCTCTCAGGCACCCGACTCCAGAAGCCGCACCTGCTGTACCCGTGGCTGGCCGACCTCGTCTTCGACGAGACCGTCGCCGACGCGGTCGAGGATCTCTACGGCCCAGACCTGTTCTGCTGGTCGACCACGCTGTTCGCGAAGGAGGCCCACACGGGTTCGTTCGTGTCGTGGCACCAGGATTCGACCTATTGGGGGCTCAGTCGCCCCGACGTGGTCACGGCCTGGCTTGCCCTCACGCCGTCGACGTCGGCGAACGGTGCGCTCGAGGTGATCTCCGGGACGCACCTGCTCGACCAGCTCCCCCACCGCGACACGTTCGCGGCGGAGAACATGCTCACCCGGGGGCAGGAGATCGCGGTCGACGTCGGCGATGCACGCCCCTCGGTGATCGAACTGCAGCCGGGCGAGATGTCGTTGCACCATGTGCGGCTCGTGCACGGCTCGGCCCCCAACGACTCCGACGACCGGCGCATCGGGTTCGCGATGCGTTTCATCCCCACGTCGGTCGCGCAGCTCGTGGGCGATCGCGATTCGGCGACGCTGGTGCGCGGCGAGGACCGCTTCGGCCACTTCGACCACGAATCGCGCTGCACCGCCGAACACGATCCAGCCACGTACGCGCTGCACCAGCGGGTCACCGAGCGGTCGGCCGCCCGCCTCTACCGCGGCACCGAGATCGCGTCGTTCGACCGCCCCCGCTGAGCGGGCCGGACGGTCCCCCGCGGTCGCACCGGCCGACCGCTCCGACGGAAATCGGGGGGTGCCCCGTTGTCGTACAGTCGTCGGCCGGGCTCGGCCGGCGAGCCGGAAGGAGCCGAGGGACAGTGCACGGATCACCGCAGGCGTTGCGAACGCTCGAAGCGCAGAAGGCCGAGGCCTCGGTCAGCCGCCGGGAGGCGGTCGACGCGCTCGACGTGTGGCTCCGCACCGAGCTGTCGACGTGGAACAACGAGATGCTCGCACGGCGTCGGGAGCCCGATGCGTTCGCGGACGCGGTCCAACCGCTGTTGCTCGACCTCGAATCACCACGAGCGTTCTCCGTCGCCGAATGCCGTCGGCTGATCGTGATGCTCGGCATGGTCGGCTCGTCGCTGGAGCGACACAGCCAGGAGACCGGGGCACGCCCCGGCATCGCGCTGCGAGGATTGCGAGCCGGTTCGCTCAGCTTCCGCCGATACCTCGCGGTACTCGCCTCTCGGGTCGGCAGCCCACCCCGCGACTCGTTCATGTCGTACGTCCTCTGGAACATGCCCGCAGCGGCGGTGTATCTGCCCGGCGAGCGTGAGGCCGCCCTCGTGGTCCCCGGGGTCTTCGGCGCGTCGCCGCCCTTCATGTTCACCGCGGATGCGGGCGAGCTCTTGTTCCTCAACCTGCTGAAGCGCTGCGCAGCGCTCGAGGAGATCGCCAACCAGCAACTCGTGCCGGTCTGCGACGGGACGCTCGCTCCCGACGATCCCGTCGCTGTGGCGAACATCGAACGTGCCGGCCTGCTCCTGCGTCTGTGCGCGCCGAGATGCGGACGTTCATGGGACGACCCGAATTCACACCCGAACTGATGCTGGACGACTTCCGCCAGTACGCGTGCGAGTGGGACGAGATCGACGCCTTCGCTGCACCGAGTGGGGCACACGACCCGGCGTACGTCGCCAGGGACCTCATGCTCGGCACGCCGATCCCCGGGTTCGAACAGCACGTCGATGCCTTGTTCGACGTGATCGGACCGGCGGGCCGGCACGAGATCCTGGAGGCACAGCGCACCGTGCCGCTCGACCAGCGCATCCGCTCGGCGGCAGATGTCTCCGACCTCCGGACGATCGAGCCGGAGGTCGCAGCTGCACTGGTCGCCGACAAGCCGTGGCTGTTGGCGTACGCCCGGCTCTACCAGGCGAACGCCGCGGTGAGCGCCACGCACTGGGCGATGATCATGAAGTACATGGTGATGCCCATGCGCCAACGCGACCACGATGCCGTCGTCGTCTCGAATCACACGGGCACCACGTACATGTGGATGGACACGCTGCGCACCTACATGGAGGCACGCACCGACCACCCACTGGCCGGCCTGAAGCACCTGGCCCGTTCGACCGACGGAATCGACGCGCTCCGGGATGGCCCGGTCAGGGCCGTCGTGCCGTCGATCCCGATCGACCGATCGGAGCCGGATACCGCCGACGCGGCGGTCCGGACGGTGTACGAGATGGCCGCGATGCACAACTCGGGAGACCTCGAAGGCACCCGGCGCTTCTACACCGATGACGTCGAGTGGCATGTACAGGGTCAGAACGAGACGGTCGGCGACGTCGCCGGCATCGACGCCTTGTTCGACTACTTCGCTCGGTCTCAGCACCTCACCGAGAACACGTTGAAGCTCCATCCCCAGACCGTGACCGTCAGCGGCGACCTCGTCGGTGTACTGATGCGGGTGACCGCGGAGAGGCCCGACGGACGGGTCATGGACATCTTGCTCGCGCAGACGCGCCGGCTCGCCGACGATGGCCGCTGGTGCGAGTACTGGGCCGTCGCGGACGACCAGGACGTCCTCGACGCGTTCTGGGCGTAGGCACAGAACCGCGTTTGGCGTCGTGCTCAGCCGAGCGGCTCGACGGCGACGGGACGGCCGTCGACGATGACGGGGAACTGCCGATCGGGATCGTTCGCGAGTGTCCGGCTCGTCGCCGGGCCTGCAGCCGGGTCGCCGCGCAGGGCCGTCGCACCATCCGGTGCGTACTGGAGGATGTAGGCCTTGCGGACGGCGTCGGTGGTGTTCGGGCCGGTGAGGTGCGGCGACAGCGACGAGAACACCACGATGCCTCCCTTCCCCACTGGCGCGGCCACCGCGTCCGGATGATCCTCGAAGATCTCCCACCCGAGCGGGTCGACGTAGTGGTGCTGGAGCGTGCCCATCCGATGGAGCCCGCGCACCACGTGCGGGCACCCGTTGTCGAGCGTGGCATCGGTGAGCGCGACCCAACAGGTGAGGTACTGCTGGGGCGTGACGAACGTGTAGCCATTGTCCTGGTGCCAGGGGAACCGGCGCGGCTTCTCGGGCATCTTGTACACGGCCTGGTCGTGATACAGCCGGACGTCGGGCCCGATGAGGTCGAGGCACAGATCCGCGAAGACCGGGTGCGACGCGAACGACCGGGCCGCCTCGTGCGACTGCACCGGGAAGAGCCCGAACGTGATCGCGCCGCGCTCGGCGATCGAGAAGCGACCGCCGTCCTGCCCGCTGAGGAATGCGTCGGTACGGGCCTCGACCTCGTCGGTCGCAGCGATCACCGGAGCGAGTTCGTGGTCGGTGAACACGTCGTCGAGGACGATGAAGCCGTCGCGGTCGAACTGCTCGGCCTGCGCCTGCGTGATCCGACGGAACGGGCCCGTTCGATCGACCCAGGTGAACTCGGTGTTCCACGGGTGCCGTTCGACAGCAGGGATCTGCGTCATCGCCGCAGAGTACTGCCAGCGAGCGATCGCCCCGACGCCGCAGGGATCGGGAGCGGACGCGGTCGAGGCCGGATCGAGGAGTGGCTTCAGCGACGCCCGAGCCAGGACCATGCGAAGACGACCGAATTCCTCGCCGATCGTCTGCGGGGGGCCACAGCGCTCAGGTGCGGGTCGCCGATTCGGCTGCCTCCTTGAGGCAGTCGGCGAACATGTCGAACGACGCGGTCAGATCGGGGATCGCCTTGGTGATCAAGCCAGCGAGGGGCCCGGTGAACGCCTCGACCATCGAGAACTCGCACCCGCTGCTGCCGCGGTCGGTGATCGCGAAGGTGCGACGCCCCGTGAACAGCCCGAGGGGCATCCCATCGGCCCACACCATGTGCTGCGGTGCTCGGCTCTCGGCGACCTTCAGCTTGAACGTCCGCTTCGGATCGGCGATCGAGACGAGCGCGATCGTGTTGCCCTGCCGAATCTGACCCTCGATACCCACGACCGCCCGATTCCAGCCGGCGTAGCTCGACGAGTCCGTCAGCAGTCCCCACACGACGGTCGCGGGTGCATCGATCGTGCGGGATGCGGCGTAGCTGCGGGCGCCCATCAGCGGGCCCGCATCCGGTTGTTGCGAGGGCCGTGCTCGACCTCGGCCAATCCCAGGAGTTCGAGCACTGGTGGCACGTAGTTCCCGAACCGGCCGCGGTAGCCCTTGCGCAACCCGTACCAGCCTGCGACCGGGTTGTCCGCATCACGGGCCCATGCTTCGACCGTGCCCGGCTTCGCTTCCTTCTGCTCGTCGGCGTTGCCCAAGGGCATCCAGTCGCCGTGCTCCACGAGCATCGCGTGGAGATCCTCGATGCAGCGCAGTTGGTAGGCGAGGGTGGTCGATCCGACCCTGATTCGCAGCGCCGGCGGATCCGACGTCTCGTCCCGCCACGCGTCGAACTCCGACGATCCGGGTGGCGTGGTGAGGATCCACGGATCCTCCGCTGTCCCGGCCCCCTCGACATGATCAGGCATACAAAACTCCTCGTTCGTCGACCTCGCACCGCCAGACGCGGCAACCGCATCCTCGCAACGTATTCATGACACCATCTGGCATGATTCCGAAAATGTTCGCACTGTTGCATCGAGGGGTGACGGGGTGCGTGCCGGCCGGCTGCTGCGGCTCGTCCTGATCCTCCAGGACGGACGACGCCACACCGCCGCTGGTCTGGCCGATCAACTCCAGGTCTCCACTCGCACCGTGCTGCGCGACCTCGAGTCGCTGTCGACCGCCGGCGTCCCCGTGTACGCCACCCGCGGACCGAACGGCGGGTTCCAGCTGCTGGACACGTTCCAGCGAACAGTCCAGGCCCTGCCGCCCGGCCTCACCGCAGCCAGGGGACAGTTGCGCCGGGTGCGCGTGCGCCTCGCGCCTGGCGCACTGCAGCTCGCGTTGGTCAACGGCCGGCCTGAGGGATGGCGGCCGCGACCGAACCCCACCCCTGCGGCCGACCGCCCCGAATGGATCGAGGGATCGTTCCGCTTCGACTCCTACGACACCGCGATCCGCGAGCTCCTCGCGCTCGGACCCGACATCGAGATCCTGCTACCCATCGAGCTGCGCACGACCATGGCCTCGATCGGCCGGCGGCTGGCCCGACTCCACCGAACCTGACCGCGCCGTCATCGTCATCGGCGCAGCGCACCGCCGACGGGCGAGCGCCTCGGATGCATGGGCTCAGGATCGGACGCGGTCGAGGCCTGGGTCGAACAGGGGCTTCAACGACGCTCGCGCACCGACCACCCGTCCGGCTACCTCGATCTCCCAACGGCCTTGGTCGACGACCGCTGACGTGATCGGCACGTCGAGGCTCACGAAGCCGAGACCCACCGCGCCGCCGAGCGTGTGCCCGTACGCGCCGACCTGGAGGTGGCCGACGGCGGTGCCGTCGAGGTGGATGATCTCGTTGCCGAACAGCAGCGGTTCCGGATCCTCGAGCACGACCTGCACCATCCGTCGCGTCGGCGTTCCAGCGTCTCGGATCGCCGACAGCGCGTCGCGTCCGATGAAGCCGCCGGGCTTGTCGAGTTTGACAGCGAAGGCCAGGCCCGCCTCGATGGGGTTGTCGGTGTTGTCGACGTCGACACCGAAGTCGCGGTACGCCTTCTCCAGCCGCAGCGACGCCAGCGTCTGCATGCCGGCGTTCCGGAGACCGAACGGGCGACCGGTCTCGACGAGGAGGTCGTACACCTGCACGGCGTGCAGGTTGGGCACGTGCAGCTCCCAGCCGAGTTCGCCCACGTACGTCACGCGCATCGCCAGCACCTCGAAGAAGCCGACGTCGATGCGACGGGCCGACATGTACGGGAAGCCCTCGTTCGACAGGTCGGCACTGCTGATGGCGCGCAGGAGGTCGCGGGCCTTCGGGCCGTGGACGTTCAGTTGGGTCGTGCCGGCGGTGACGTCGGTGATGGTGACGAACTGGTCGGGGCCGAGATGTCGGCGCAGCCAGGTCTCCGTGTGCCCGTGGCTGTTCTCGCCGACCACGACCATGAACGAGTCGAGCGCGAGTCGGGTGACGGTGAGGTCGGCCTCGAACCCGCCGGCGTCGTTCGCCCACGCGGTGTACACCACGCGTCCAGGCTCGACGTCGACGTCGTTGCAACTCACCCGGTTCAGCAGTTCGCACGCGTCGCGGCCCTGGACGAGGAACTTCGACATCGACGACATGTCGATCAGCACGACGTCCCGCCGGGCGGCGTGGTGCTCCTCGGCGTGCCAGTCGAACCAGCGTTGACGACCCCAGGTGTAGCGATCGATGAACGCCTCGTCCGGCGTCGGCGCGAACCAGTCGGCGAGCTCCCAACCGTGGCTCTCGGTGAAGTACGCACCGGCGGCGCGGAGACGATCGTGGAGCACCGACTGCTTCAACCCGCGGGCCGTGGTGAAGGTGCTGTTGGGATAGTGCGGACCGAAGCTCTTGGCGAGCAGCTCCGGGGTGCGTGCCCGGCGGAACGCCGGCGTGTTGTGGGTGCCGTCTGCGAACCGGTCGACGTTGAACGACGTGTGGTCGACCGGGCACGCACCTTCGGTGATCCACCGGGCGAGCACCATGCCGATCCCGGGGCCGTAGAGGATGCCGAGCGAGTTGAGTCCGGCCGCGACCCAGCAGTTGCGCAGACCGGGCGCTTCCCCGATCAACGGCGACAGGTCGGGCGTGAAGCTCTCCGGGCCGCAGAACAGCTTGCGGATGCCCGCGGTCGCAGCGGCCGGCACGCGCTCGAACGCACGCTCGAGGTGCGGGCCGACACGATCCCAGTCGGGTTCGATCTCCCCGAACGAGAAGCCGTCGGGGATGCGGTCGATGTTCCACGGGGCCGCATCGGGCTCGAACAGCCCGATCATCATCCCGCCAACCTCCTCGCGGAAGTACGCCCACCGGTGCGCGTCCTCGAGCAGCGGGAGGTCGTGGCGCACGCCCTCGATCGCCTCGGTGATGAGGTAGTAGTGCTCGGCCGCCTGCAGCGGGAGGTTGAGCCCCACGCCGGCGGCGAGCTGGCGCGACCACATGCCCGCGGCGATCACGACGTGTTCGGCGGCGATGTCACCCTGGTCGGTGCGCACACCGACGACCGTGCCGTTCGAGGTGAGGATCCGTTCGACGCTGGTGTCCTGCAGGATCCGGGTGCCGAGGTCGCGTGCGCCGCGGGCGAGCGCCATGGTGGTGTCGACCGGGTTGACGCGCCCCTCGCGGGGGAACCAGAACGCGGCCAGCGTCGAGGAGAAGTCGCCGACAGGGAACAGCTCGGCGGCCTCGGCCGGTGAGACCTCGTGCACCTCGATGCCCATCCGGTTCATGAACGCGGCGGCGCGGCGGCTCTCCTCGACACGGTCGGGAGTGTCGGCCGGTTGCAGGTACCCCACCTCTCGCCAGCCGGTGGCCTGACCCGTGCGCGCCTCGAGGTCGGCGATGAGGTCGCGGCCGTAGGAATACAGCTCGCAGGCCCATTCGTCACCGAGCAGGCCCGGCACCACCTCACCGGCGGCATGCCAGGTGGTACCCGAGGTGAGCTTGTCGCGCTCGACCACCACGACGTCGGCCCAGCCGAGCAGGTTGAGGTGGTAGGCGAGGTTGCAGCCGATCGACCCACCCCCGATGACGACCACCTGGGCCTGTGTGAGTTGATCGCCGCCCATGGGAACGCCTCCGTCGTGAGAAGTCGAGTGCGGCCCGGACTCTAGGTCGACCTCGCGAGCCGGCCGCCGGGTCGTCGATCAAGTGGTCAGCTCAGACTCTCGTCGAGGAAGTCGACGACTCGCTGCTGCCAGTCGGCCGGGTGGGAGTCGTATCCGCCGGTGTGGTCGGAGCCCTCGACATTCCACACCGACACCCGGTCACTCGCCCCGGTTCGGATGTAGGCGGCGGCATGACCTTCGTCGTCCACATCGCCTGCCGTGATCAGCAAGAAGCGGGTTCCGGACGCCTCCTCCACGGCCGATCGGAGGGACGTGGGCGGCGAGGTCTCGGTGAGGTAGTCGGTGACGCCGTCCTGGATCTTCTCGACCTGCTCCTGCACCCAGCCCCGCCAGCCGTACAGGTCGGAGAGCCATTCCTTGTCGGCCGCTCGCCGTGCCGTGGCGCCCTCGGCGACCACCGCTCGGATCCTCGGGTCTGCTGCGGCAGCCCCGATGGCCTCCTCACCTCCCATCGAGAAGCCGACGACTCCGATTCGGTGCTCGTCGATGTCGGCCTGCGATGCGAGGAACTCCGTGGCCGCAGCGATGTCGAGGTCGCCGTACCAGCCGAAGTCCATGGCGGTGCCCGAGCTGTCACCGTGGCCTCGCGCATCGATGAGCACGACGGCGTAGCCACTGCGGGAGACCACGGCGGCCTGGTCGAGCACGTCGGATCGAGTCGAGCCAGCGCCGTGCACGACCACCACGCCGGCGCCGTTGGTGCCCGGCACGTACCACGCCGCCAGGTCCACGCCGTCGGTCGTCGTCACCGTGACCGTCTCGTACCGCAGCCCGAACGCCGCGGGCGTCGAGGTCACGTGGGTGGCGGGCACCGTGGTCGCCGCGACGGCCGGCGAGACGGTCGCGACGACTGCGACGAGCAGGATCGACACGGCTGCGGCGCCCCCTGCGATACCCAGGCGACGCCGTCCCCGCAGGGCCGATCGGGCACCGGCGACGACCGCGACCACGCCTGCGAACAACGCGACGATCGACAGAACCGAGCCGACGGAGAACCCGTTCTTGATCGGATGCGGCAGCAGACCCACCCCCACCGCGGTGAGGATGGAGCCGGCCGCAACCGACACCGCACCGCGGACGGCGGGGCTCGACGTGATGCGGTGTGAGGCCACCACGAAGGACGCGCCGACGGCCAGGTATGTCGGTTGGAACATCGAGAACGCCCGGATCACGACGATCTGGCCGACGATCCAGCCGATGAGCAACACACCGGAGACGAGTGTGAGGTCGTCGGTCCTCGGTCGTCCGGTCCACGCCGACCATGCCAACACCGTGAACGGGATGCCGACGACAGCGACGAGCGCCAGCGCGGCAAGAACCAGACTGTCGAACGGGAGACGGCGGTTGATGGATTCGCCGAAGTCGGTGCCGCCCGTGGCGAGCCCGACGGCACCGGCCCATGCACCGAGTGCGTTCAGTGCTGCACAGGCGGCGAGCCAGGGACGGCGGGCCGACGGGGCGACCGGCGGCGCACGGTCGACATCGATCCTCGGCGTGCCGGAAACCTCCATGACGGTCTTCCTCGGTCTCGCATGCACGGCCGGGCGTCGACCATGCAACCCATGCGGTCGCCTCCCAGTGTCACGCCGCGAGCGCCGGCCGCACCACGGCCGAACGTCCCCATCGATCGGTCGGATCCGTCAGCGCACCAGACCCGCGACGACGGCGAGGACAGCGCCTGTCGTGGGACGCCGGAGGCGGATGGTGTCGACGTCTCGGCCCGAACCGTCCGCTCGGTAGACGCTGATCCACAGACGATCACCGATCGCCAGCGAGACCGATGCGTTGGCGACGTCGTCGTCGTTCCAGTGGTTCAGCACGACCTCGAGATCGATCGGTGTTCCGTCGGCGGCGGATCCTGCGTCGACCGTCGTGTCGGTGAACGGACACCAGGGAGGTTGCGTCCCGTCCATCGGGTTCCAGCGGCGATCGGTCCGCTGCTCGAGCGCAGGCGTCGATCCGAGTCCGAGGGCCTCCATCAAGGCCGGGAGCGTCGAGCGCAACGACGCAGCGAACGTGTGTGCATCGATGGACGTCACGGTCCACTCCACCCACTGCAGGCCGAACGGGTCGCTGGCAACCGGTCGACCCGACCCCAACTCGACGCCGACGAGATCGGGCTCGAGATCGGGCTGGAGATCGAGCGCCGGCGCGTCGGATGCCTCGCCGTCGGTGCGCAGTCGTCGCATCCCCTCGGGGAACGTGAGCGTGCGCGCGGCCGCACGTGCTGCATCGATGTGTGCGCCACAGAACCAACCGGTGTCGGGTGGATGCCCGACGAAGCCCGGCTCCTCGGCGGCACGGCGTCGCCAGTCGCGGCTGCGGTCATCGGGCTGAAAGGTGACCAACCCACCGTTCACGTCGGCAGGGTCGAGGTCCGCGTCACAGATCTCACACACCGGAGGTCGCACGGGCGAGACCGTAGCGGCGCCGGTCCCTCGCACTCGTCCGTTCGGAGCCGGCAGGTGCGCCTAGCGTGCAGCCGGTGGAGCGGACCTACTTCCATCAGGTGCAGGACGTGTTCGAGGGCTTCGTCATCGACGTCGCCGGCACGCTGCACTCGACCGCACACGGGCGGGGTCTCAAGGTCTGGTACGACGACTCGACCCGTGAGCACTACGAAGCGCAGCTGATCCGCGTCGACGGCGCAGTCGTGCTCGAGATCGGGTTCCACGCCGAGTACCCCAAGGTCGCCGAGAACGATGCCGTGCTCGGCCGACTGCTCGGCGAGGAACAGGTCTGGCGTGGAGAACTCGGCGACGAACCCGAGGCGGGTGTGTTCATCGGCGTCGACCGGTGGCGCCGGATCTCGGAGGTCTGGGACGAACCCGACCCCGACGACGTCGACGTCGCGATCGAGATCGCGGCCCGCCTCGCCGACTACGTCTCCGTGCTGGAACCCCTCAGACGGGCCTGACCGCCCCTCCCACGACGAGGGCGGGCCACGTGTGTCAGCTGGCCGTGCGCCACATCGGCACGACGTCGTTGACGATGCCGAGCACGGCGATCCCCAACAGCAGCACGCCGGACGCGATCCCGACCGCCTGGTGCCGCTTGGTGAGGAAGCGGGTGATGGACCGCTGCGCTGCTTGTGCGAGCAGCGGCAACAGCACGAGCGGCCAGCCGAACCCGAGTCCGAAGGCCAGGAAGTAGCCGAGCGAGTCGAGGAAGCTGCCGGCACCGGCGACCGATCCGATCGTGAACGCCGAGACGATCAACGGACCGGTGCACGGCAGCGTCATCGGGGCGAGCATGGTGCCGTACACGAACGCTCCGGCAGCCGGATTCCGCATCACCGGGGCAGACGTCATCGTCAGCCGGGTGAAGGGGTTCTTCCCGAACAGCATCGCGACGCCGAGCACGAGCACGAGCCCGTACAGCACCGGCAGCACCACACCGAGCACGTCGGCGACCGCGGCGTTCAGCAGATGGAACAGCCCGCCGATGGCGACGAGCAACACCATCACCCCGGCGAACACCATCACCCCGAGGAACGGCATCCAGCGTCTCGCACGCGGGTTGTTCGACTGCTGGGCGAACATGACGAACATCCCCGGGTAGAGCGGCAACATGCACACGTTGCCGAGGATGGCCGCGTTGCCGAGCGCGAACGGCTCGAAGAAGGCGCTCACGGTCGCCTCAGCCCTGCCCGGTCACCTTCGCGACGATGTCGTCGACCGACTCGAACCCGGTGACCAGCTCACCTGCGTGGCCCATGGGGTCGATGACGACCTTCGGCGTGCTCGGCGGGTTGGCCGCCGACTGCCCGAGACCGTCGACAAATGCGGCCAACGCCTCAGGGGTCATGACCGCGAAACGAACGGCATCGAAACCGTTGTCGGCGGCGTACTCGGCGACGTCGGCGGACGACAGGTCGGTCTCCACGCTCAACGCGATGAACACGGCCTGATCGCCCAGCTGCTCGGCTGCAGCGTTCGTGGCCCCCAGTTGTTCCTTGCACTTCGGGCACCAGGTGGCGAAGGTCTCGACGAACACCGGCGTGCCATGGAAATCGTCGAGCGTGAACGTCGCACCGTCGACGTCGGTGAGCGCGATGGTCTGCCACGCGGGCAGGGCCATCGCCTCGTCGGTCATCGCCTCGTCGGTCATCGCCTCGTCGACCATCGAGTCCTCGGTCATCGAGTCCTCGGTCATCGCCTCGTCGACCATCGAGTCCTCGGTCATCGCCTCGTCGACCATCGAGTCCTCGGTCATCGCCTCGTCGGTCATCGCCTCGGTCGCGGTCGTGGCGGCGTCGGCGGTGCCGCTGGCCTCGTCGGTGTCGGACGAGCCGCACGCGGCGAGCACGGATGCCGCGACGATCGTTGCGGCAGCGAGGCGGAAGCGCAGTCGGGGGGTGTTCGGGTTCATGGTGCTGGTCTCCGTGTCGTTCGGGCGAGCGGGGGCGCGCAGAAGCAGGGCCACCGCTCTGGATGGTGTGATCCGGAAGGGAAGGGGTGTCGCCCGGGGCGTCGCGCCGGGCGGGGGTTTCAGGCTGCGATCGACATCAGTGCGACGTCGTCAGTGCTGCCATGGCAGAGACCGTACGACCGTCGGCGATCGAAGGCCATGGCGCGCCCGCATCGTTTCGCAACTGTTTCGCACCTCGTCGTCACCGGGTTCGAATTCGTCCCGGTGAGGCAGCGTTCGCAGGTGATCGTCGGCTGCGTCGGCTCAGCTCGCCGAGCCGGGTCGGCGGCCGTCGACGAGACCGAGCATGCCGCCGCCTCGGTCCGAGGCGTCGTGCACTCCTCCCCCGAGGAGGTCACGGAGCGGCTGCGGCGCCCGGTCGATCGCGTCGAGGCCGAGGTTGGCGGCATGGTTCTCGACCGTGCGGAGCCAGCCGACGCAGTACGACAGGGACACCGCCCGTCGACGAGCGTCGGTGGTGTTCGCGCCACCGCCGTGGACGAGATCGCCGCGGAACAAGATGGCGTCGCCTGCTCGCATCACCGCACGGGCGAGCTCGTTCGGCTGGGCGCCGCGTCCGACCGGCCAGTGATGACTGCCCGGCGCGACGTGCGTGGCGCCGTTGTCGAGGGTGAAGTCGTCGAGCGCGACGATGGCGTTCACCACGAACGGCGTCTCGGCAGGAGGCAGGGCCGGCCACGAATCGGTGTCGCGGTGCCGGTACTGCGCGCCTTCGCCGGGCCCGATCTGGATGAGCTCGCCGGCGTTCAACAGCACACTGGTGCAACTCGGGCGCATCACCGCAGTCGCCCACTCGACGAGGCGGGGATCGGCGATCAGCGCTGGGGCGGTCTCGGGCAGTTTGGCGACGAGTCCGTGGAGACGCACGGTGCGCCGCCCCAGGAAGCGGTCGTAGAGCTCCGAGCCGGTGTCGGGCGCGCCGTCGTCCGGATGGCCGCGTAGGTAGCGGTCGATCTCGTCGTTCATCCGACCGACCGTGTCGGCGTCGAGCCAGCCGGTCACGATCACGCCACCCGGCTCGAGCGTGAGGGCGACGAGTTCGTCCATCGGCGACCCGGCCGGCCGGGTCACCAGCGTCGGCGTGATCGTCGTCGGATCCGTCTCGGGTTCAGTGCTCATGCACGGTGCTCCCACGTCGGTGCCGGACTGGTGAAGAGAGATCGGGGACCGCGTGAGGCAGGTGGTCGGGACATCGCCGCCACTCTCGCAGCTGGTGATCGCCGGGTCGAGAGCGAATCCGTCCCCGGATGACCGGATGACGTCCGGTCGTCTGCAGCCGCCGCCTCCCGTCGTCCGGGGAAGGGTGAGCGTCGTCGCCCAGGACCGCGAGGGGGCATCCGGGCGACGAGTGCCGCACCGTTCGCGGTTCCTGCGATCAGCCGGCGGTCGCCCAGATGTCGCGCCACACGCGCCAGGTGCCGTCGGCGTCGATTCGGTAGATGTTGACACCGTTGCCGGTGTCGGTGGCCGGCTCGCCGCCGTCGCGAGGGGTGTCGACGGACTGGTACCGGTACCACTCGTAGGCCAACCCGTCCGCCACGACCAGTTCGACGGTCGTCTTGTTCCAGACCGTGTGGACTGCCTCGAAGTAGCCGGCGACCCAGGCGGCGACGGCTTCCGTGCCGGCGATCGGGTCGCTGTTCGGCGGCATCATGACGATGTCGTCGGTGACCGTGGTGAGGAAGCGGGCGAGGTCGTTGCTGTTGATCGCCGTGAGGTACGCCTCGTGGGCGAGGTGGACGGCGGCTTCGGTCGTGAGGATGGTGTCGGACATGGTGTGATGCTCCTTCGGGTCGATCCGACGGCGGAGGCGATCGGTCGTGCCGATGGTGCGCCCGCCGGTGCAGTGGTACATCGGCCAGGTGGCATATTCGGCATCGGTGCCCGGGATGATCTCGCCGATCGTGGTTCGAGCGAGCCGGGATATGCCATCTGGCCGATGTCGCCACCGTGAGGTGGGAAGATGATGCGGCACATGAACACCGCCGGCCCGGGCCCGTCCGCACGTTCGACCATCACCGGGAATCGTTCGACGAACCTGCCGGCGCAGCTGTCCGAGTTCATCGGGCGCGAGGCGGAGGTGGCATCGGTACGCGAGGCGATCGCCGCTCACCGTCTCGTCAGCCTCACCGGCGCCGGCGGGTGTGGCAAGACTCGATTGGCGTACGAGGTCGCCACTCTGGAGCTGCAGCCCGATCGGCACGACGACGGTGTCTGGTGCGTGGAACTGGCGCCGGTCGCGAGCGGCGATCTCGTTGCTCAGGCGGTCGCAGCCGTGTTCGGGCTGCGCGAGGAGTTCGGTCGGCCGCTGCTCGACACGCTCACCGAACAACTTCGAGATGTCTCGGCACTGGTCGTCGTCGACAACTGCGAACACCTGCTCGACGATGTGGCGACGGTGGTCGAGACGGTGCTGCGGCAGTGCCCCGGCGTCCGCGTCATCACCACGAGCCGTGAGGCGCTCGGCGTGTCGGGCGAGGTGGTGTGGCGAGTTCCGTCGCTCGACGAACGGACGGCGTTCGAGTTGTTCGTGCAACGGGCCCGTCACTCGCGCCCGTCGTTCGAGCCGTCGGATGACGAGCGCCCGGTGATCGCTGACATCGTGTCGCGTCTCGACGGCATCCCGCTCGCGATCGAGCTCGCCGCCGCACGGGTGCGGATGATGAGCCCGTCACGAATCGCATCGGGGCTCGACGACCGATTCCGGCTCCTCAGTGGCGGCAGCCGCACGGCGATGTCGCGACAACAGACGCTCGAGGCATCGGTCGCGTGGAGCTACGACCTGCTCAGCCCCGACGAGCAACAGCTCGCCCGCCGTCTGTCGGTGATGCACGGTTTCACGCTCGAAGCGGCAGAGGGCGTGGCGAGCGACGACGTCTCGGATCGGTACGCCGTCCTCGACGTCCTCACACGACTCGTGGACAAGTCGATGGTGCAGGTCGACCACACGACGAACGCTCAGGGCTACCGATTTCTCGACACGGTTCGCCAGTACCTCCTGCAGCGTCTCGCCGATGGCGGCGAGACCGAGGCCGTACGCAGCCGTCATCTGTCGTACTTCGTCACGCTCGCCGAGCAGACCGCACAGGGTGTGGCGCTGCGCGACGGCGCCGCACTGTTGGCCCTCTTCGAATCCCAGCACGCGAACCTGGAGTCAGCACTCGAGTTCGCCGTCGGATCGGGCGACCGCGAGTCCGCGCTCCGGCTGGCGACGGCGATGGCGCTGTTCTGGGAGCTGCGCGGCCACCTCGGACGAGGCGGGCGATGGCTGGCCAGATTGCTCGACACACCCGACGACGGGCCGAGCGTCCATCGAGCTCGTGCGTGTTGGGCGGCGGCACACCTCGGCCTCTACGCCGGCGACCTCGGGACCATGTCGGTCCGCGCGCCCGAGGCGCTCGAGTTGGCCGACATCGTCGACGATGACTGGACGCGGGCCCGGGCGCTCAACACGCTCGGCTTCGCGACGGCCGTGACCAGACCGCACGACGCGCGGCCGCTGCTCGACCGGAGCATCGAGCTCGGCTCGGCCACCGGCGACCGGTGGGCGGTGCTCAACAGCCGGAAGATGCTGACCGTCGTGTGCTGGGTCACCGGCGACGACATCGCTGCCACCGACGACATGGAGGCCCTGCGAGAGCTGTCCACACGTCTCGGGGCCGACTACTTCCTCGCGTGGTATCACGGCCTCCTCGGCACGTTCATCGCCCGTCGTGGCGACCTGGTGGCAGCACGGTCGCACCTCGAGCGGGCGATCGAGCTGTGCGACGGCATCGGCGAGCCGATCACCGGTTCGATGGCCCGGGCCTGGCTGTGGAACGTCGACATCGCCCAGGGCGTGTACGACGCGTCGGAGTCCAGGTGCACCGCGCTGCTGCAGCGTTCCCACGCGACCGGTGGGGGCCTCGCGGTGGCGGACCTCCTCGCCGATCTCGGGCAGATCTCGATCGGACGCGGCGACGACCAGGCGGCCGTCGACCTGCTCGCTCCCAACTACGCGACGACTCGCGAACACGGCATCCCGTACTTCGTCGTACTGCCCGCGATCGTCGAGGCGTCCGCGCGACGACGGATCGGCGACCGCTCCGGCGCCGGCGCGCTGCTCGACGACATCGCCGGATTGACCGCGGGGTTCGACAACCAGTCGATGCTCGCCCGAATCGAGCGCGAGCGCGGACTCCTCGCCCAGGACGCAGGAGACCTCGAGGCCGCAGGGCGCCGCGTCCACGGTGCCTTGTCGACGTTCGCCCGCCTCGGCCATCGGCCCGATGTCGCTGCCACGCTCGACGCGGTCGCGTCGCTCGCCCAGCGTGCCGAAAGTGATGCCGAGGCAGTCAGGTGCTACGCCGCCGCGGCGGCGATCCGCAGCGACCTCGGGATCGTCGCACTGCCGTCAGATGCCGCCGTCAGCCAGGCTGCGCTCGACCGGCTCCGAGCCTCGGTCGGCGATGATGACTTCACCACGTTCTGGGCAGAGGGATCGTCGCTCTCGATGGAGGAAGCCGTCGAGTACGCGTCGAGGGCGCGAGGAGAACGGAAGCGACCGTCGAGCGGCTGGGCCAGCCTGACCCCGACCGAACGACGTGTCGTCGCGCTCGTCGCCGAGGGGCTCACGAATCCCCAGATCGCAGCGAGGATGTTCGTCGCCCGCGGGACCGTGAAGGTCCATCTCGGGCACGTCTTCACCAAGCTCGGCGTCACCAGCCGCTCCGAGCTCACGGCCCACGCCGTCCGCCGGATGCAGGCGTGAGCTCACCGCCGGGGACGGGTCCGTCCGGTCGTTTGTGAACGGACTGCGAACAGGCACCGATCGCCCTGCGGCGGCGAGCGCTGATTCGTACCATCTGATCCGTGCAGCTGGCCTGGTACTCGACGGGGAACGAAATCGTGATCGGCGCGAACGCCGACGCGCTCCGCGAGCTCGTCGGCGAGGCCCACGACGCTGGCGTCGCATGGTGGATCGCGAACGGACACGTGCCCACTGACGACGAGGCGGCCCGGAGGCTTGCGTTCTTGGAACACCACGGGGTATCGCCGTACGCCTTCCCGCTCACCGACCCGCAGCCTCGCTTCTCGATCGAGCGGGTGTGGCTGGACGACACCGACGTGCAGTTGCTGATCTCGAACCTGAACTCCGATCTCTACAGCCGCTACCCCGAGCCGGGCGCTCTCGTGTTCAGCCTCGAGTCCGCCGACCTCCGGGAAGGTGTCGGCGCGCTGGTGATGGCCGTGCTCGACGACGAGCCGGTCGGCTGCGGCGCGTTCCGGGTGATCGACGAACGACCGGGGTCCGCCGAGATCAAGCGGATGTACGTGACCCTGGCCGGACGTGGGAAGAAGATCGGCAGCGCATTGCTGGCCGAGGTGGAACGCTGCGCGGTCGGCATCGACCGGTTCGCGCTCGAGTTCGGGCCGCGCCAGCCCGAGGCACAGGCCATGTTCGAGTCGGCTGGCTACGTGGTGTGCGAACCCTGGGGGCCGTTCATCGGCAAGGAGTTCAGCATCTGCATGGAGAAGGTCCTCCCGGCCGGTTGAGCTCCAGCCCGGGCGATCGGGTAGATCCTTGCCCGCATCAGTCCAGGCCAGGACGGTCCCGGCAATGCATCCGCATCATCCAGATGGTCGAGACCGAGGCTTCACCCTCGTGGAGATCCTCATCGCGATCGTGCTGGTGGGCATCCTGTCGGCGGTCGTGGTGGTCGGTGTGTCGAACCTGACGTCAAAGGGCGGCGATGCGGCCTGTGCGGCATCGCTCGACGCGGCCAAGGCCGGATCGCAGGTGTACCTCGCATCGAACGGGTCGTATCCGACCACGTTCACGCAGATGACTTCCGGTGCCTCGCCGGCGTTGACGGTGCCGAGCGGCGTGACCGTGAACGCCAACGGCGCGGCAATGACCGGCTCGGGCTGGACCCTGACGCTGTGGGCGGCCGGTTCGGCGGCACCCGTCTTCACGTGCTTCTCCTCGGTACCGGCCGGGTTCACGGTCGGCCCGAACGGCCACCTCTACAAGCACGTGTCGACCGCAGTGACGTGGAACGCAGCCAGCTCGGCGGCGGCAGCCACCGTGGTGAGTGGGCAGACGGGTTACCTCGTCACGATCACGTCGGCTGCCGAGCAGAGCTTCGTGGTCGGCCTCGTCGGGGGCGGCCGTATCTACCTCGGCGGAGCCGACTCGGCCGGAACCAGTACGTGGAAATGGGTCGGTGGGCCCGAGGCGGGCACGCAGTTCTGGTCCGGTGCCGCTGCGGGCTCGGCCGTCGGCGGCCGCTACGCGAACTGGGCATCGGGTCAGCCCGACAACCCGGGCGGTGAGCGCTGCCTCGAGCTGTACCAGCCGTTCGGCAACAAGTGGAACGACATCGGCTGCGGTGGTGCATGGGCCGGCTACGTCGTGGAGATCGGCGGCTGATTTCCCTCCGGGCCGGCGCCCGCCAGGTGGCATCCTGTCGGGGTGTTCGCTGATCGACGTTCGACGACCGCGTGGACGGAGCCGTGGTGATGACGACCGATTCGGATGAGATCGATCCCGGTCGGATCGCCCGGTTGCACGCCGACGAGTTGAGCCGCTTTCGGTCGCAGCGGCCCCGTTCGATCGAGCTGATCGAACGAGCGCGTGCCCACATGCCCAACGGCGTGCCGATGTCGTGGATGGTGACCGACAACGATCAGGCGATCTACGTCGCCCACGGCATCGGGGCATCGATCGTCGACGTGGACGGCCATTCGTATCTCGACTTCAACACCTCCGACGTCGCCATGTTCTGTGGGCACGCGGTTCCCGAGATCGTCGACGCCGTGCGCCGCCAGGTCGGCCGTTCGACACAGTTCCTGCTGCCGACCGAGGACTCGATCGCGGTCGCCGAGGAACTCGCCGATCGCTATCCGGTCGGGTTCTGGCAGTTCACGCTGTCCGCCACCCAGGCCAACACCGAAGCCATCCGCCTCGCTCGTGCCGTCACGGGTCGCGACGTCGTGGTCCTGTTCCAGGGTCACTACCACGGCCACTTCGAAGAGGGGTTGGTCGATCTCACCGGAGGCGGTCCGCAACCGGTGGCGCGCGGGTTGTCGAAGGCGGTCACCGGACGAACCCGGATCGTGCCGTTCAACGACCTCGAGCGACTCCGGGCCGCGTTGGCCACCGACGACGTCGCCATCGTCCTCACCGAGCCGGCGATGACCAACCAGGTCCACTTCGTCGAACCGTCCCCCGAGTGGCAC
Source organism: Actinomycetota bacterium (assembly GCA_963169665.1). Lineage (GTDB taxonomy): Bacteria > Actinomycetota > Acidimicrobiia > Acidimicrobiales > Ilumatobacteraceae > VFMC01. The sequence goes on from CAUJET010000033.1 coordinate 65,768, forward strand.
CCGACGTTGCGTGAGCTCACACGCCACCACGGCACCCTCCTCGCGCTCGACGAGACACACACCCACGTGGTCGGCCGTGGCGGCGCGACCGGTCTCTGGCAGCTCGAACCGGACATCGTCACCATCGGCAAGTCGATCGCCGGTGGCATTCCCCTCGGCGCCTACGGCGTCACCGCATCGCTCGCCGAGGAGCTGCACTCGAGCCGCAACATCGCCACGGGCGGCACCCTGTTCGGCAATCCGCTGTCGGCGGCGGCGGCACGGGCGACCCTCACCCAGGTGCTCACACCGGCCGCCTACCTCCACGCCGCGACGCTCGGCAACGAACTGGCCGACGGCATTCAACGCGCCATCGACGCGCACGGGCTCCCGTGGACGGCGATCCGCTTCGGGCCTCGATCGGGCCAGTGGTACGGACCCGCCCCGTCCACGAGCACCGAGGCCCTCGCGCTCGCCGTCACCAACTTCGACCTCACTCGGCTGATCCGCATCTGGCTCGCCAACCGGGGGATCTGGGAAGCGCTGCCCGGGGCCGGTCCGAACGTGCCGATCCCCGCCACTGGCGAGGACATCCAGCACTATCTGAGCGCCTACGGCGAACTCCTCGACGCGCTCACGACCTGAGCTCGGCGAGTCGTCGCGCCGGTCCCGAGGCCCGGCCGCGCGTGGGGCATCGACGGCGACGAGTCAGAGGTCGAGTGTTCGGGTCGATGGATCGATGGCGGCCGCAGCGATGAGCTTCGCCTTGGTCCGCAGCAGGTCCGCCTTCTCGCGTCGCTTCACGGGGCGTCTCCGAGGTCGAACACGACGAGTCCGGCCAGTCCGCCGTCGAGCATGTCCACCAAGGCAGCACCGGCGCGTTGGTGGTCGGGATGCGCGAGATAGGCGTCTCGCGCATCCGCGTCGACGAACTCGATCACGAACCCGTCGTCGAACCCCTGCGACAGGTGCTCGGGGCTCGAGTTGGCGCCGAACACGATCCGTTGGAAGCCCGGAATCACGGGTTGCAGCAACCCGAGCTGATGGTGGATCGAATCCTTGTCGCTGTTGCTGACGTCGGCTCGGAATCTGAGGAGCACGCAGTGCCGGATCATCCGTCAGACGGTAGAGGTTGGGTCCATCGCCGCCACGTGTGATGCGCATCGCCCCCATCAACTCCAGATCCCTCTCGCCCGCGTCGCGCGACGCACGTCTCCGGATCGAGGTGCAGCGGATCAGTGGTGACGATCGACGGGGAGGACACCGGCGAGCTCCTGGTGAAAGCCGGGGCAATCGAGGGGCGAGGGGTGCCGGCACGACAGAGCGTGCTCGATGCCGTCGATCGCCTGGTCGAGCTCGCGGCGGCGCTGTCGGAGTTCGGCGAGCTTGACCTCGAGGACTTGCTTGCCGCCGTCGAACGCTCCCGGTGCCAGCAATGCCGCGATGTCAGCGAGCGAGAACCCGCTGCGCTGGCAGACCACGATCACTGCGATGCGCTCGATGACCTCTGGGCGGTACTGGCGTCGGAGACCGGTGCGTCCCACGGGTTCGATCAGGCCGCGGCGCTCCCACACGTGGAGTGTGGTGACTGGCACGCCGGTGAGACGAACCACGTCACCGATGTCGATGGCAGGGTCGGTGGTCGGCGTCACGGGGTCGAGT
>CAUJET010000034.1 GCA_963169665.1 Actinomycetota bacterium
GACTCTCTCGACCGATCGCGCACCCGAGAACGCCCGTTTCGTGTCGGGTTGTGGTCGCTGGACGACCACGACCCGACACGGCAACGAACACCGAGCTCCGCGCCGCCCCGTGCCGCCGGGTCAGCGGCTGTGGGCGTACCGCGTACGGTGGCGGCGGCGGTGTCACGAGTGGAGGGCGGCCACGAGGGGGGGACCGGCGTTTGCTTCGCGGTGTCATCGACTGCGTCCGCGACCAGACGTCGTTGTCGCACCTGCTCGCCCCGATCGCGGATCTCGAGTCGATCCGGGTGCAGCTCCGACGGTTGGGCGACAGCGCTGTCGACATCGAGTCACTCAAGGCGACGAACGTCGACCCGGCGCCGTCGTCGTCGGCGCCTCAGTGCGGCTCCGGTGGCAACGCCGGGAGGGACTGCGGATCCGAACAGATCCGCAGTCCGAGCGCAGCAGACGAGGCAGTGGTGATCTTCACCGTCACGTCGCCCAGCCGTAGCGTGCCGACCCACTGGCGATCACCCGCGATGCGCATGCCCGGCACCTCGTGCACCTCGCCATCGACGCTCACGGCGCGGTCGTCAGCTTCGATCGTGACGGAGTACGGCAAGTCAAGGTCTCCGTCGCCGCCCAGGACATGGCTCCACAGCAAGTCGTGGACGGCCACGCGTCGCCGGGTGTGTCGTGGCAGGCCGGGCGCAGGGCACGAACTCTGCACCGACACCTCGTCGCCGTCGAGGAGAGAGATGACCTCGACGAGACTCCCGTCTCCTGCGAACCCGCCCGCCCAGCGTTCGGTTCCGTTGCTCGCCTCGTAGAACGAGAACGATGCGAGTTCCGCCGCCGCGTGCCAATTCGACACCGTTTCGTGGTTCTCGGACACCCGAGCAGCATGCCCGGCCCCGACGTCGGTGTCCACCGACCAGAGCTGCAGCTCGGCGCTACTCGCTCTTCGTCCGGAAGAGCCGCCAGGAGATGCCCAGCCACAGCGCGATCGCGATCAGCCAGACGACAGCAGCTCGAAACGAGTCCCCATCGGAGGTGGATGGAGACATCAACGCATTCGCGTTCGGCTGGTACATGAACCACCCGCCATCGGATGAGTCCAGCAACAGATCGCACGCTGTTCGAGCCGCGACACCGAGTGCCGCTGCGAGAGCCAGCGACAACACGACGCGCTGAGCGAGATTCATCGCCACATCATCCCACCTGCGCCCGATCGGCAGTTCCGCACGTCCGGCGAATGGGCCAGGTAGCGCCGATGACCTGTCGCGGGCACGCCCGGTCGGGGGGTACGGCCGCTCAGCGAGCGGTGAGGTGGTCGCGCAGGATGCGGTGCCAGCGGTTCGACGGCAGCTCGGGGCGGGTGACCGCCATCCCGACGCCGAACTTGCTGACGGGTGACGGGCGGATGCCGGCGTCCCACAGCACCCGGTCGTACCACGACACACCGCCGGCGCTCTTGGTCTCGATCACCACCAGGCCACGGGCCTCGTGGCGGTCGTGGCGATCGCCGGGCGCTGTGAACGCCAGCGACGTGTCGATCGTGGCGCGCGTGGTGGAGTCGAGATCGACCAACGTGGTGCGGTGGTACTCGGTGGTGACCACCGGTGCGAGCGAGGCACCGAGATCGGCACGGTCGAGCACGTCGTCGACGAACCGTTCGGCGGCGTGATCGAGCAGCAGCGTCGACATCGACGGCGGCAGCGAGGTGCGCACCTTCTCGGTGACGCCACGGGTGCCGCGGACCTTCACCTCGAGGAACGACGTGGAGGAGTCGACGTAGGTGCGGGTGCGCACCTTGAACCGGTGGCGCCGCTTCATGGCCGTGCGTCGGTACGACTCGAGGTCGGGCGTGTCGAAGTAGGTGGAGCGATACCAGCAGGCCCGCAGGTCGCCCGTCGCGGTGGGCACGGTGGTGACGGCCGAGCGGGTCGCGAGGACGGGGACGATCGCGCTCGCGGCGTCGGCCGACAGCACGTACTTGCGATCGACCCGAGTCTGCAGCGACGCCAGCCGATCGACGTCCTCCAACGTGATGCCCGGCGCCGCGGCGCAGGCGGCCAACACGTCCAAGTGCGCCACAGCGAGGCCGCTCACGACGCACCTCCGGTTGCACCTGCGAGTGAACGCCGAGCGGGCACGCGGGTCGGGTCGAGCCGGTAGCGGGCCTCGACCGTGGTCGAGTCGTTCACGAGGTCGACCTTCTTCAGTTCCAAGCGCAACACCGTGGCACCGAGCAGCCGTTCCAGCTCTGCCACCAGCGCGGTCTCGTCGGCGATGGCCCGGTCGAGGTGCACCGTCTGGACTCGGTAGCCGCGCTGCAGCCGCGGGTGGTCGCCGATGAACATCACGGTGAGGATCGCGGCCGGCAGGGCGAAGGTCACCCACGCCGGCTCGACGTGGATGCCGCCGAGCAGGCCGAGCGCCAGTGCGGCGAAGTAATACGCCACCTCCTGCTGTAACAGCTCGGACGAGCGCAGGCGAATGATCGACAGGGCGCCGAACAGGCCGAGGCCGAACCCGGTCCCGATGCTCGTGTTGAGCGACAATGCGACCGCCACCGTCAGCACGCCGACGTTGAGGCCCAGATAGGCGACCACCATGTCGGCTCGCCGGTGTCTCGGAAAGTAGAGGACCAGGGTGAGGACCAGGATCGACACGAGATCGATCGCGATGACGGCTGCACGAGGCATGAGTGGCTCCGGTGTGTGGACGTCGGATGACGTGGAGGGAAACGGACGGTGACGAGTCCAACATGCGTCTCTGTGAGTTCCCTGTGAACCGGGTGACAGTTCGGCGAGCCGTTCGCGGACGCGATGTCGCGGGGCAGGCCGGCACGGTTCACAGACAACTCACAGGAAACGGTCACGCGGCTCCAATGCCTGGCGCCTTCACTGTCGGCGTGATCCCCACTCGTTCCGCTCTCCTCGCACTCCCGGGCTCACGGCTCCGGCGTGTCCTCGCCGTGACCGTCACCCTCTCGCTGGGCGTGCTCGCCACGGCGTGTTCCTCGGACGACACGTCCGACGCAGCGGTAGCGAGCACGGTCCCTGGAACCTCGACCGACGCGACGGATGCCGTCGCGACGACGGATGCGACCGACACGACCGACACGACCGACGGCGCCGATGCGACCGACACGACGTCGACGCCGGTGGCCGACGGCGACTTCTACGACGGTTCCGTCCACTCGATCGACGTCACGTTCGACCAGGCCGACTTCGACGCGGCGATCGCCACCTATCAGGAGAGTGGCGAGAAGGCCTGGATCGAGGTGACGGTCACCATCGACGGCACCGAGTACGGCCAGGCCGGGATGCGTCTCAAGGGCAACTCCTCGCTGTTCTCCATCTCGGGCGGGCCTGGCGGCGCGGGCGGGCCTGACGGCGCGGGCGGGCCTGGTGGCGCCGGCGGCTTCCCGAGTGGCCTGCTCGACTGCATCGCCGACGCCGAGGCCACCCCCGGTTCGGTGTCGGGGTCGGTCACGCCGGTCGACCCCACGAGCTCGACCTCCCCGTCGGCACCCCCGGCAACCGACACGGAGACCGACTCGGCGACCGATGTCGACGGTGTGTCCACGACGAGCGAGGCACAGGACCTGCCGTGGTTGATCCGCCTCGACAAGTTCGTCGACGACCAGACCCACCAGGGCCGCGCCGACTTCGTGGTCCGCAGCAACAACACCGAGACCGCGCTCAACGAAGCGGTCGCCCTCGCAGCCCTCGCCGAGGCCGGCCTCGCGACCCAGCAGTCCGCACCCGTGCGCTTCACCGCCAACGGCAGCGCCGCCGTGCTGCGCCTCGTGATCGAGCACCCCGACGACGAATGGACCGACGCCACCTTCGGCGACGACGCGTCGTCGGAGGGCGTGCTGTTCCAGGCCGACGCGCAGGGCGACTACAGCTATCGCGGTGACGATCCGACCGCCTACGCCGACGCATGGGATCACGAGGCCGGCGAGGAGGACTACACCCCGTTGATCGAGTTCCTCGACTTCGTGAACAACTCGACCGACGAGGAGTTCGCCGCAGGTCTCGCCGATCGCCTCGACGTCGGGTCGTTCGCCCGCTACCTCGCCATCGAGGAGTTGCTCGGCAACTTCGACGACATCGACGGTCCGGGCAACAACTCCTACCTGTATTTCGACGCGGACGGCACGGCGACCGTCGTCGCCTGGGACCACAATCTCGCCCTCTCGGGCGGCATGGGGCCCGGCGGCGCCGGTGGTCCCGGTGGCCTCGGAGACGGTGGCCGCCCGGCCGGTGGCTTCGAGCTACCCGAGGGCTGTGAGTTCCCGGCCGGATTCGAACCCGGTCAGCTGCCCGCCGGTGGTGCTCCGACCGGTGGTGCTCCTGTCGGCGATGCCCCGACTGGCGACCAGACAACGGGTGTGCCGATGGCCGGTGGGCCCGGCGGTGGGTTCGGCGGGAACAACGCGCTCGTGAACCGGTTCCTCGCCGTCGACGAGTTCCAGGCCCTGTACGAGCAGGCCGCCGCCGACCTCGCGGCCGAGCTGGTCGACAGCGGGTTCCTGGCCGACACGATCGAGGCGGAGGCGGCCGTGCTCCGTGAGCAGGCGTCCGACCTCGTCGACGCGGCGACGATCGACGCAGAGGCCGAAGCGGTCGGCAACGCCGTCGTGACCGGCTGATCGTGTTCCCCCCACCCCGACCGGCCCGTCCGACCGACCACCGACTGAGAGAATGATCGCGATGGCTGACAAGGTGCTCGTCGTCGACGACGAGGAGAACATCGTGTTCCTGGTGGAGTCGGCGCTCCAGCTGCACGGCTTCACGACGATCACGGCAACCAACGGACGCGATGCGCTGCGCGCCGTCGAGGAGCACCACCCGGACCTGGTCGTGCTCGACGTGATGCTGCCCGACCTCGATGGGTTCACGGTGCTGCGCCGCCTCCGCGACGCGGGGTCGACGGTGCCCGTGCTGTTCCTCACCGCCAAGGACGCCACCGACGATCGCGTGCACGGTCTCACGATCGGTGGCGACGACTACATGGTGAAGCCCTTCGCCGTCGCCGAGCTCGTGGCCCGGGTGAAGCTCGCCGCCCGCCGGCGTGCCGGCGGCCGCGACGACCGACGGCTCGTGTGCGCCGACCTGGAGATGGACGAGGACGCACATCGCGTGACCCGCGCCGGCACCGTGGTGTCGCTGTCGCCCACCGAGTACACGCTCCTGAGGTACCTGCTCGTCAACAGCGGCCGGGTGCTCTCGCGGGCGCAGATCCTCGATCACGTCTGGCAGTACGACTTCGATGGCGACTCGTCGGTCGTCGACACGTTCATCAGTTACGTGCGTCGCAAGGTCGATCATGTCGAACCGAAGCTCATCCACACCATCCGCGGTGTCGGCTACTGCCTCCGGCAGGACTGACGTCACCGATGTCGCTGCGCGCCCGACTCCTCGTCGCGTACCTCGCCGTCGTCGTCGTGTTGGGCACGGCGATGTTCGTCGTCGTCCACGGTCAGCGTGAGCACCTGGTGGGCCAGATCGACAAGCAGCTCAACGCGATCAGGCCCTTCGTTCGTCCCGTCTCGCCGTCCGACGTCCCGATCGTCGTTCCGGAGGGTCAGACGACGGGGACGGGCGTCCCGCCGCTGCAGGGACCGATCTCCGACGTGTACGTCGCCGAGTTCGACGCCGACGGCACCCTGGTGGTCGTGCTGTCCGGGCTGCTGCTCGACGACGCACCCGACGTCGACGTCGCCGACGTCGACGACCTGCCGACCGACGGCCAACGGGTACTGAGCACGGTCGACGGGATCGCGGGCGAATCGCGGTTCCGCGTCGCGATCCAGGCGACGCCCGAGGGCACCTGGTCGGTGGTGGCGCTGCCGCTCGACGAGGTCGACGACGCCGTCCAGCGGCTGATCGTCGCCCTCGCGATCGGTGTCGCCCTCGTGCTGCTGGTGATGGCGCTGACGATGTGGTGGGTGTTCCGCCTCGGGCTGCGGCCGATGGCGCACATCACCGACGCCGCCGACGAGATCGCAGCGGGCCGGCGCGAACGACGTGTGGAGTACGACGACCCGCGCACCGAGGTCGGTCGGTTGGGCCGGGCGCTCAACGGCATGCTCGATCAACGCGACCGTAACGAGGACAAGCTCCGCCAGTTCGTCGCCGATGCGTCGCACGAGCTGCGTACCCCGCTGACGTCGATCAGGGGCGGGCTCGACCTGGTGCTCGACGAGGGGATGTCGCCCGCCCAGCGCGACGACGTCCTGCGCCGCGTGCGCTCGGAATCGCGGCGCATGCACGACCTCGTCGAGGACCTGCTCCTGCTCGCCAGCCTCGACAGCGGTCGGCCCCTCCGGGCAGAACCCGTCGACCTCGTCCCGGTCGTGCACGACGCGGCCGACGACGCGCGTGCGCTGCAGCCCGGGCGACCGGTGGTCGTCGAACCCGCTGCCGACGCCGGGCCGCTGGTGGTGACGGGCGACGAGATGCGTCTGCGCCAGGTGGTGGCCGGACTGGTGCACAACGCGCTCGCCCACACCCCGACCGATGCCGCGCTCCGCATCTCCGCCCGTCGCGACGGTGATGCGGTGGTGCTCGCGGTCGCCGACGACGGCCCGGGCCTCTCGCCCGAGCACGCAGCGACCGTCTTCGACCGGTTCACCCGGGGCGATGCCTCACGCAGCCGTCACGCGGGCGGCGCAGGTCTCGGGCTCGCCATCGCCCGTTCGATCGTGGAGGCCCACGGCGGCACCCTCGAACTCATCACCGCGCCAGGCGCCGGCTGCACCTTCGCCATCCGGCTGCGCTGACCCGGACCGACCCGGTGTCGGTCAGAGGTCGCCGGCGACGATGAGGTCGATCGCCCGGCGGCACGTGCGGTCGAACGCGTCGGCCGCCATGTGCAGGTGCTCGTCCGGCGTGTCTTCCTCCTTGGTGTGGCTGAGGCCAGCGATCGATGACGAGAAGATCATCACCGTCGGCACCTCGCGGGCCATCTCGCTCGCGTCGTGCAGTGCACCGCTCGGCAGTTCGATGTCGTGGCCCTCGACCTCGCGCACCGACGTGCGCGCCGCCTCCAGCAGCGCCGGGTGGAACGGCATCGGCGGGATGCGGAAGATGTGCTCCCACTCGATGGTGCAGCCCTCCGCCTCGGCGGCCGCGGCAGCTGCCTCGTGCGCCTCGTCGAACATCGCCTGCAGCGACCCGGCGTCGATGTGTCGCATGTCCATCGTGATGCGCGTCTCGCCCGCGACGGCGGTGACCACCCCGGGCCAGCACTGCGCATGGCCGACCGTCGTGACGCCTTGGTGGCGCTCGCCGATCTCCGCGATCGCGAGGGCGAAGCGCGAGGCGGCGCGGAAGCTGTCGCGGCGCATCTCCATCGGCATCGTGCCGGCGTGCGCCGCCTGGCCGCGGAAGATCAGGCGCTCACGCTCGATGCCCTTCGTGCCGGTGACGGTGCAGATGCCCTTGCCCATCGACTCCAGGATCGGCCCCTGCTCGATGTGCACCTCGACGTAGGCCTTCACGTCGTTCATGCGGGTGCGGGCGCCGTCGAGGTTGTCGATGTCGACCCCGTGCTGGGCGAGGATCTCGGGCAGCTTCGCGCCCTCTTTGTCGGTGAGACCGCGGAGCACCTCGATGTCGAGCGTGCCGACACACGCGGCCGAGCCGAACAGGCTGCGGCTGAACCGGGCGCCCTCCTCGTCGGCCCAGTCGACGAGGGCGACGGTGACCGGCGGGGTGCCCTCGGCGGCGAGCGAGCGGATCAGTTCGAGGCCGGCCATCACACCGAGCGCACCGTCGAGCCATCCGCCCTTGGGTACGCTGTCGAGGTGCGAGCCCACCACGAGCGTCTCGGGGCGCTGGCCGCGCAACACCACCCACAGGTTGCCCGCCTCGTCCTCGTCCACCTCGACCGGCAGGCCGGTGAGCGACTCGCGCAGCAGCGCCCGCGCCGACAACCACTCCGGCGTCCACGCCAGCCGGCGGCTCCCCTCGGGCCCGCCGGTGCGATCTGCCAATGCCCGCAGGTCGGCGACGACGCGAGCGGGGGAGTAGGCGGTGCTGGCGTGGGAGGTGGCGCTCATGCGCCGAACCTAGTGCGACGACGAAATGCCCCGCACGCCCATCGGCGAGGCCCGTGTCAGCCGTCGTAGAAGTACGCGCGGTGCAGACCGATCAGGTCGCGCCGGCGCTGCGTGTCCGCCCAGTCGATCGCCTCGGGGGACAGGTGGTTCACCTCGTCGGTGGTGAGGATCCGTTGGGCGATGTCGCGACGGCCGTAGTGCGCCTGGAGGAACAGCCGGCCGGAGCCGCCGTCCGCCGGCGTGCCCCGGTGCCAGGCGTCGCTCACGAACAGCGCCACGTCGCCGGCAGCTCCCTCGAGCAGCACCGGGGGCCGACCGTCGTAACTGAGGTCGGGGTCGTACAGTCGATCGTGCGGCGCGAGTCGCCCCGACCGGTGGCTGCCGGGGATCACCGCCGTTGGCCCGTCGGCCACGGTGCAGTCCCGCAGCAGGAGGTGGGCCCCGATGGCGAACACCGGGTACGGGATCCGGCCGTCCCACGGTACGTCGCTCGCCCGCGGCACGTGCGGGCCTGCATCGCAGTGCCACGCGCCGCCGCCGAACTCCGGCGGGTTGCGCCACAGGGTGTTGGCGATCACGTGGCAGTCGTCGCCGAGCAACGGCTCGATCGTCGCCAAGATGCGCGGATGGGAGATCGCCCGACGGGCGGCGTCGGAGTGGTTCACCATGGCGTAGCGGAACTCGTCCTTGTCTGAACGGTTGCGCTCCGGTGGGAGATCGCGGAACACCCGCTCGGTCTCGTCGACGAGTTCGGCGACCTCGTCGGCGGTGAGCACATCGCGCACGACGGCGTAGCCGTCCTGCTCCAGCGACGTCGCCTCGTCCGGGACACCGCCACGGTCCGGGTGCAGGAGAGCGAGGTTCTTGCCGACGCGGCGGATCATGGACCGATGGTAGAGCGGCGGCCTCGCCGTCAATTCGCCCGGACGCACGCGCCGCACCTGGCAGGCTGACGACATGGGCATCGAGTACCGCATCCCCACCGACGCCGACTGGCCCGCCGTGGTGCGCGCCGACGGTCGCGCCTTCGGTGAGGTGCCGACCGACGAGCAGATCGCCGAACGCCGCTCGACCGTCGACCTCGACCGGTTCCGGATCGCCGTCGACGGCACGCAGATCGTCGGCGTCGCCGGATCGTTCGCCTTCGACGTCACGCTGCCCGGCGGCGCCACGGCCCCTGCGGCCGGTCTCACCTGGGTGGGCGTCAACGCGACGCATCGGCGGCGGGGGATCGTCACCGAGCTCATGCGCCTCGTGCACCAGGACGCCGACGAGCGGGGCGAGCCGATCGCGATGCTCTTCGCCAGCGAGGGCGGCATCTACGACCGGTTCGGTTACGGCATCGCGTCGACGATGCGTTTCGTCGAGATCGACCGGACGACGGCCGGGTTCCGACCCGGGCTACCGGTCGATCGCGATGCCGTGCGGTTCGTCGAGGGCGACGACGCCCGCGACCACCTCGCGGCCATCTGGGAGCGCCATCGTCGATCGCGCGCCGGCGAGATCTCGCGCGACGCAGCGTGGCACGACATGGTGCACCAGCTCCGCGAACGTCCGGCGAGCGGGAGCAGCGCGACGTTCCACCTCGCACATCGCGACGGCTATGCGGCGTACCGGATCCGCGACAAGTGGACGGGTCGTCCCGCGAACACGCTCGAACTGGTCGAGTTCGTGCCCGTGACCGCACAGGCGCACCTCGATCTGTGGCACACGATCCTGGGTGTCGACCTCGTCGTCACCGTCGCGTCGAGGAACCTGCCGTCGGACGAGGCGTTGCCGATGCTGCTCACCGACGTCCGGCCGTTCGCGACGACGGTCTCCAAGGACGGCTTCTGGTCGAACGTGCTGGATCCCGCGGTCGCGTTCGGCGCTCGCACCTACGGCACCGCCGATCGCCTCGTCGTGGAGGTCGAGGGCGTTCGTTGGGCCGTCGAGTCCGACGGCGACGAGGCATCGTGCCGACGCGTGCGCGCACGACCGGACCTCGTGACCGATCGACCGTCGCTCGGCGCCCTGCTGTTCGGTGGGGTCCGCCCCTCGGACCTCGCTCGGGGCCGACGGCTCGAGGGCCGCACCGACGAAGCGCTGCGACGCGCCGATGCGTTCTTCGTGGTGGGCCCCGCGCCACACTGCGCCACGTGGTTCTGACCGACGACGTGCCCATCGGTGGCCGTCGCCGCCTGCGCGATTCACCGTCGTTGGCGCCGCTGCGCTCGCGGGACTTCTCGATCATGTGGATCGGCGCCCTGTTCTCGAACATCGGCACATGGATGGAGACCGTCGCGCTGGGCTACTACGTCGCCGACACCACCGGCAAGGCGTCGTGGTCGGCCGTCGTCGCCGCAGCCGGCTTCGTGCCGGGCGCGATCGTGGGGCCGGTCGGCTCGGCCATGGCCGATCGGCTTCGGCGCCGGCGGGTGCTCGTCATCACCAACGCGATCGCCGCAGTGATCGCGGCGTTCCTGGCCTGGTGGGTCGGCACCGGCGATGCGACGCCTGTTGGCCTCGCCCTGCTCGCGTTCGTGGCCGGCGCCGTCGTGATGTTCGGATTCCCGTCGTTCCAGGTGTCATTGCCCGACCTCGTGCCCCGCGAGCACCTCGTGGCGGCCGTCGGTTTGTCGAACGCGCAGTGGAACCTCGGCCGCATCGTCGGGCCGTCGCTCGCTGCGCTCGCGATTGCAGCGGGAGGCATCGAGCTCGCGCTGTGGTGCAACGCGTTCAGCTTCCTCGCCGTGATCGTCGCGGTGCTGATGGTCCGTCTGCCCCACCGGTCCGGCGAGCCGCGTCCCGTGTTCGCTGCCCTTGCCGACGGGGTGCGTTTCGCCCGCACGACGCCGCCGATGCGGCGCATGGTGGTGGTGATGATCGCCGTCGTGTTCGTCGGGGCGCCGTTCATCGCGCTCGTGCCGCAGATCGCGACGAACGTGTTCGGTGGTGGCGAGGCCTCGACCTCGATCCTCGTCACCTGTCAAGGCGTCGGCGCGGTCGTCGCCGCGGTGACCCTCGGCAGCGTGACATCGCGCCTCGGCAGCTGGCGTGTGCTGGTCGTGAGCTCGTTCGCCTTCTGCGCTGCGTTGGTGCTCTACGGCAGCGCGCCGGTGTTCGCCGTCGCCGCATCGGGTCTGGTGCTGGTTGGGCTCACGTACGGCTTCGCCTTCACCTCGTTCGCCGGCATCGCCCAGCAGGTCGCACCCGACGAGATGCGCGGTCGCGTGCTCGCGGTGAACAGTTTCGTCCTCGGCACGATGTACCCGCTCGGCCTGCTGGTGCAGGGCGTGATCGCGGATGCGACCTCGCTCCGCCTGGTCACCGCCGCGTCGGGCGTGGTACTGGCCGTGCTGCTGGTGATCCTCGGCACGCACCGTCCGGACGCGCTCGCCCGTCCGGAAGCGCCCCCCGACGCAGTCTGATGATCGGGTGACGTCGGGCCGGTGACGTCAGGCCGGCGACGTCAGGCGGCTGACGGGGGCACGATGGTGCTGGGGTCGCAGTTGCTGCCGCACGCCGCCACCACGACGCGCTCGCCGCGCTCAGGGACATAGGCGCCGCACCGCAGCGCCGCGAGCGCAGTGGCGCCGCCCGGCTCGGCGATGAGGCGCAGCTCGTCCCACAGCACGCGCTGCGCCGCTCGGATGTCGTCGTCGGTGACGACGACCGACTCGTCGACGAAGTGCCGGGCGACCGACCACGCGATCGCCCCGAGGCGACGGGCGCCGAGCGAGTCGCTGGCGACGCCGCTCACCTCGACGTCGCGGAGTTCACCGGCGGTGAGCGCTGTGTGGAGGCACTGGCTGGTGATCGGCTCGACGCTCACGATCTTGCGGGTGTCGCGCACCCACGCTGCCTGGCCCGCAGTGAAGCCGCCCCCGCCGGTCGCCACGAGCAGGGTGTCGTAGCTGTCGAGCTGATCGCCGAGTTCGGCGGCCATCGTGCCTTGACCAGCCACCACGTCGACGTCCTCGTACGGGTGCACGAGCATCGCGCCGGTCTCGTACTGGTGGGCGTTCGCGGCAGCTTGAGCGTCGTCGTAGAGCCCCTCGACCACGTGGACGACCGCACCGAACGACGCGATGCGGTCGCGCTTCATCACCGGACTCGACGCCGGCACGAAGATCTCCGCCCGGTAGCCGAGCCGCCGAGCTGCGTACGCGACCGCAGCGCCGTGGTTGCCGCCCGACGCCGCGACGAGGCCCGCCTCGGGCACCCCGCTGCCCGCGGCTGCGACCAGGATCTTGTTGAACGCGCCCCGCGCCTTGAACGAGCCCGTGTACTGGAGCAGTTCCAGCTTCAGTGCCACGCCGTGCACCAGGCCCAGCTCGCCGGGGCGGGTGGAGATGATCGGGGTGCGGCGCACGAACGGCGAGACCCGTGCACGGGCGGCGGCGATCATGTCGGGGGTGACGAGCGGTTCGGGCACCATGGCCGACGACGCGGCACCGCCTGCTGCAGCGAGTGGCACTCCGCTCGGGGCCGGGCCGGGCCACGGCGCCGCCGGCGCGCCGTAGGGGTCGGGCGGCGGCCCGGAGGGCGTGGCAGAGGGCGTATCGGCGGGGTCCACGAGCTGGACACTACTGCCGGTCTCCGGCACGCCCCGTCTCCTCGGACGATCCGGGGACGGCCATGTAGCGTGACGGCCATGTCCGACGACACCCCAGCTCCCACCCCTGCTCCCGGCACGCCGGTCGATGTGAAGCCCCGCAGCCGTGACGTCACCGACGGCTTCCAGAAGGCCCCCGCGCGTGCCATGCTGCGTGCCATCGGCATGACCGACGGCGACTGGGTGAAGCCTCAGATCGGCCTCGCGAACGCTTGGAACGAAGTGACGCCCTGCAACATGACACTGCGCCGCCTGGCCCAGAGCGCCAAGGTAGGCGTGAGTGCCGCCGGTGGCTTCGCCATGGAGTTCGGCACGATCACCGTGAGCGACGGCATCAGCATGGGGCACGAGGGCATGCGCGCCTCGCTCGTCAGCCGCGAGGTCATCACCGACTCGGTCGAGACCGTGATGCACGGCGAGCGTCTCGACGGCTTCGTCGGCCTCGCCGGGTGCGACAAGAGCATCCCCGCGATGCTGATGGCCGCGGCCCGTCTCGATCTCGCGAGCGTGTTCGTCTACAACGGCTCGATCATGCCGGGCGAACACCACGGCAACGCGCTCGACATCACGAGCGTGTTCGAGGCCGTCGGCGCGTGCGCGATGGGCACGATCACCGAGGAGGAGCTCGGCGAGATCGAGCGCAAGGCGTGCCCCGGCGAGGGAGCCTGCGGCGGCATGTTCACCGCCAACACGATGAGCTCGATCGCCGAGGCCATCGGCATGTCGCTGCCCGGCACCGCCTCGCCGCCGGCGATCGACCTCCGCCGCGAGGACGACGCCCGACGCGCCGGGGAGGCCGTCGTCAACCTGCTGCGCCTCGGCATCACCCCGCGGATGATCATGACCAAGCAGGCGTTCGAGAACGCGATCGCGGTCACCTCGGCCCTCGGCGGTTCCACCAACGCCGTGCTGCACCTGCTGGCCATCGCCAACGAAGCCGGCGTCGAACTCGAGCTCGAGGACTTCAACCGCATCGCCGCGAAGGTGCCCCACATCGCCGACATGAAGCCCGGCGGCAAGTTCCACATGAGCGACCTCGACCGGGTGGGTGGCGTGCCGATGGTGCTCAAGCACCTCCTCGATGCCGGTCTGCTCCATGGCGACTGCCTCACGGTCACCGGCAAGACCATGGCCGAGAACCTCGCCGAGATCGACCCGCCTGCGCCCGACGGCGTCGTCGTGCACCCGCTCGACGCCCCGATCCACACCGAGGGCGGCATCGTCATCCTCACCGGCTCGCTCGCCCCGAAGGGTGCGGTCGTCAAGGTCGCCGGCCTCACGCAGGAGCAGAAGCAGTTCGAAGGGACCGCCCGCGTGTTCGACGGTGAGGACGGTGCGATGGAGGCGATCCTGTCGGGCTCGATCGAGCCCGGCACCGTGCTCGTCATCCGCTACGAGGGTCCGAAGGGTGGCCCCGGCATGCGCGAGATGCTCGCGATCACGGGCGCCCTCAAGGGTGCAGGTCGCGGCGCGGACTGCGCCCTCATCACCGATGGCCGCTTCAGCGGTGGCACCTGGGGCTTCTGCATCGGCCACGTGGCGCCCGAGGCGGTCGACGGGGGCCCGATCGCGTTCGTGCGCGACGGCGACCGGATCCGCATCGACACCCACGAACTCAGCCTCGACCTGTTGGTCGACGACGGCGAGATCGCCAAGCGACGTGCGTCGTGGCAGCCCAACCCGCCTCGCTACACCAGCGGTGTGCTCGGCAAGTACGCGAAGTTGGTGCAGGGCGCAGAGACCGGCGCGATCACGAACACGCTCTAGTCGTGTCGATGGCAGAACTGTTCGCCGGCCTCTCCGAGGAGCATCGCCGGCTCGTGGTGTCGCGCATGCCCCGACGCGGATTCCGCAAAGGTGACACGCTCTTCCACGAGGGCGACCTCGGCGACAGCCTCCACATCCTCGAGAAGGGCACCGTGGCGGTGCGCACCTCCACACCGCTCGGCGATGTCGTCACCCTTGCGGTGATGGGCGCCGGCGCGAGCTTCGGTGAGCAGGCGCTGCTGTCGGACGACTCGCGGCGCACGGCGAGCGTGGTCGCGCTCGAGCCCGTGGAGACGCGGATGCTCCACCGCCACGACTTCGAGCAGCTGCGCAACGATCATCCGTCGATCGAACGGTTCCTCGTCGACCTGCTGTCGGCCCAGGTGCGGCGGCTGAGCGCGCTCGTGCTCGAGGCGATGTATCTGCCGGCGGATCAGCGCGTCGTCCGCCGGGTGCACGAGCTGGCGCAGCTGTATGACCATGGCGGCGCCACGGCGGACGTCCCCGTCCGCCAGGAGGACCTTGCCACGATGGCGGGCACCACGAGGCAGACGACCAACCAGGTCCTCAAGTCGCTGGAGGATGCGGGCGTCGTGGCCCTCGGTCGTGGCCGGGTCGAGGTCGTCGACCGGGCAGCCCTCGCGCATCGCGCCCGCTGACGATCCCGCACCCACCTGATCGCGGCCGACGGCCCGCCTCGTCGCGGAGCGATCGGTCGTTGTGTCAGCACGCGCACAGACAGGACCGGGAATGGATGTCGACACTTGCGTCGACGTCAGCGCCGACGTCACTTCGATCCCGGACCGGCACCGTGCCGGTCTGCCCCGGAAGGATGTGCCGATGAAGACCTCCCACCGATCGCTCGCTGCGTGCGCCGTCGTGCTCACGCTGGCGCTCGCCGCGTGTTCCGACGATGGTGACGACAGCACCGCGACATCGGACGCCGGCAGCAGCGCGACCACCGCGGTGAGCGACGCCACCGAACCTGCGAGCGACGTCACCGAACCCGCGAGCGACGCCACTGAACCTGCAGGCGGGTCCGGGGGGACGGGGGGCAGCTTCTCGGTCTCGATCTCCGAACCGTCGGCGCTCGACCCGGCGCTCGCCCAGGAGGTCGAGGGCGCACAGGTGATCCGGTTGTTGTTCACCACGCTCACCACCCTCACCCCGGAGTTGGAGCTCGCCCCCGGCGCGGCGACCGCGTGGTCGGTGGCCGACGACGGCGTCACGTGGACCTTCGAGCTCGATCCGGCGGCAACGTTCTCGGACGGCACCACGGTGGATGCAGCCGACTTCGTGTACGCGATCGCCCGATCGGCCGATCCCGATCTGGCGGCGCCCGCCGCCTACCAGGGCTACCCGATCGCCGGCTGGGCCGACGTGCTCGAGGCCGAGGCGTCGGGCACGATCGGCGACGTGCCGGTCGCCGGCGTGACCGCGGTCGACGACCTCACGCTGCAGATCGTCACCGACGCGCCGTTCTCGCTGCTGCCGATGCTCCTGACGTATCCGGTCTTCGCGCCGGTGCCGTCGGAGCTCGCCGACGACCCCGCTGCCGCCGAGGCCTTCGCCGAGGAGCCGATCGGCAACGGTCCGTACGTGATGGCGGAGCCGTGGCAGCACAACGAGTCGATCACCGTCGTGCGCAACGACTCGTACGTCGGGACCCCGGGTATCGCCGAGCAGATCGATTTCCGCATCTACTCCGACATCCTCACCAGCTACCGCGACTACCAGGCCGGTTCGCTCGACATCGCCCGCGGCGTCCCGCCCGAGGAGTTCCAGGCGGCCCGCGAGCAGTACGGCGAACTGCTGATCCAGACCCCGCTGGCCGGTCTCGGCTACATCGGACTCCCGGTGGCCCGAGCACCGTTCGACAATCTCGACTTCCGGAAGGCGCTCTCGCTCTCCATCGATCGGGTGGCGCTCGTGGAGCGGGTGCTGCAAGGTGCCAACGATCCGGCGTACGGCTACGTGCCCACCCAGGTGCCGGGGGCGAGCCAGGAGCCGTGTGAGGCGTGCGTGTACGACCTCGAACTCGCTCAGGAACACTTCGCCGCATCGGGTGTCGAGCCCGGGACGACCATCGTGTTGTACGACATCGCCGACGATGGTCAGGCGGTGATCGAGTTCCTCACCAACTCCTGGGCCGACGCGTTCGGCCTCGAGATCGAGGTGCGCAGCTTCGAGTTCGCGCAGTTCCTCGAGGAGACCGCCGCCGACAAGGTCGAGGGTCCGTTCGAGCTCGGCTGGGTGTGGGACTACCCGTCGGGCTACAGCATGCTGCAGCCACTCTTCGCGAGCGGATCGGGAGCCAACAACCTCAGCTACGCGAGCGACGAGTTCGATGCGCTGATGACCCGGATCGAGACGTCGACGGATCCCGCCGAGGTGCCGGGTCTGCTCAACGAGGCGGAGCAGCTGGTGTTGGCCGATCTGCCGATGCTCCCGCTCACGTTCGGTCGTGAGGCCACGGTGCACGCCGAGCGGATCAGCGGGCTGCAGATCGACGCCGGCGCGCTGTACCGGCTCGAACTCGTCACCGTCACCGACTGAGCAGGGCGCGATGATCGCATGGGTGGTCCGCCGTCTCGGCGGCGCCGCCACGACCTTCTTGGTCGCCACCGTGGTGGTCTTCGTCGTCACGTTCGCGCTGCCCGGCGACCCCGCCCGGGCGGTCGCGGGCGGACGGAAGGTGTCACCGTCCACCCTTGCGGCGATCCGTGCCCGCTACCACCTCGACGAGAGCCTGCCGAGCCAGTACCTCCACTGGCTCGGCAGGCTCGTCAGGGGTGATCTCGGCGAGTCCTACGCCAGCCGGCGAGCGGTGAGCGACATGCTGCTGTCCGCCCTGCCGGTGACGGTGATCCTGCTCGTGGCCACCCTGTTCGTCGAGATCGTCGCCGCGTTGGTGGTCGGAACCTGGGTGGGGATGCGCCGGAGCGGTCCCACCGACCGAACCGTCGTCGGGCTCTGCACGCTCGGGATCGCTGCGCCGGTCTTCGTCGTCGCGTCGCTCGGGCAGTACCTGTTCGGCGTGCGATGGGGACTTCTCCCCGTCGCCGGCACCGACGACGGACTGGTGGCCTACGTCCTGCCGTCGATGGTGCTGGCAATGGCGGGGGCTGCGTTCGGCGTCAGGATCATGCGGACCGAGGTGCTCGAGCAAGCCCACCTGCCGCATGTCCGCACGGCGACCGGCAAGGGCATCTCCAGTGGACAGGTGACTCGCCGTCACGTCGTGCGCAACAGCCTGACGACCATCGTCACGTTCTTCGGTCTCGAGGTCGGCGCACTCATCGGCGGCAGCATCGTCGTCGAGCGTGTCTTCAACCTGCCCGGCGTTGGCAACGTCATCGCCCGCGCCATCAGCCAGCGCGACAACGTGGTGGTGCTCGGCTTCACGATGTTCGTGATCGCCGTGTACCTCGTGGTCGATCTGCTGATCGATCTGTTCGCGATGCTCCTCGATCCTCGACTGCGAGCGGCTGCCTGGTGACGCGTCTCTGGCTCTCTCGTCTGGTGCACCTCGCCCGGTTCCGTCTCGCCGTCGTGCTCATCGCGCTCGTGACGGTGTTCGTCGTCGCACCCGCCGCCGTGATCGCGCTGTCCGGTGGCGACGGCTCGCGTACCTGCTCCATCCGCGCCGAGGACGGCTCGTACCAGGACCGGCTGTCACCGTCGGCGGACCACTGGTTCGGAACCGACGCACAGGGCTGCGACGTCTTCAGCCAGGTCGTGTTCGGCGCGCGCCCCTCGTTGCTCATCGGGGTCGGCAGCGGCCTCGTGATGGCCGTGATCGGCACGCTCTTCGGTGTCGTCGCCGCAGCGCGGGGCGGTTGGGTCGACAGCCTGGTCCGACGCATCGGCGACGTGACGCTCGGGATCCCGTTCGTGGTCGGCGCGATCCTGTTGCTGTCGGTGCTCGCCGGTGACCAGCGCAGTCCGCTCGAGCTCGTCATCGCGTTGTCGTTGCTCGGCTGGCCGAGCACGGCGCGCATCGCCCGTGGCGCCGCCCGGACCGTGCTCGTCCAGCCGTACATCGAGTCCGCCCGCGCGGCGGGCGCCGGTACGTCGTATGTCATACGCCGGCACGTCCTCCCCAACGCCCTCCCGTCGGTGGTCGCCTACGCGAGCCTGAGCGCCGGGGCGCTGATCGCCGCCGAATCGACGCTCACCTACCTCGGGATCGGACTCCAGGTGCCCACGATCTCGTGGGGGTTGATGATCGAGCAGGGCCAACGCTCGTACGGGCAGACTCCGCACCTGATCGTGTTCCCCGCGCTGTTCCTCACGGCGACGGTGGCGGCGTTCGTGCTGCTCGGCGATGCGTTGCGCGACAGCCTCGATGCCCAAGTGGAGGTCACCGCGTGACGACCGTGCTCGCCCGTTCACATGCTGTGCGACATCGGCGTCGCCACGTGCGGCGCGGGCAGGCGCCGTCGGTGGTCGAGAGAGGCTCTGTATGGACACGGATCTGCTCGACGGTCTGAGCGATCCCGACCGGGATCTCGTGCTGTCGCGGATGTCCCGGCGGGCCTACTCCATCGGCGAGCTGCTGATCCTCGACGGCGATGTCGGCGACAGCATGCACATCATCGAGCGGGGCAAGGTGGCGGTGCGGAAGTCGACGGCGAAGGGCGAGGTCGTCACGCTGACGATCCTCGGCCCGGGGGCGAGCTTCGGTGAGCAGGCGTTGCTGTCGACGGCAGACCGCCGCACCGCCCACATCGTCGCGCTCGAGCCGGTGGTGACCCGCATCCTGCATCGGTCCGACTTCGATGCGCTTCGGCGGCGACACCCGGCTGTCGAGCGGTTCCTGGTCGACGCGCTGGCGGAACAGGTACGTCGCCTGTCGGGTCAGGTCGTCGACGCCCTCTACCTCCACGCGGACCAGCGCGTGGTGAAGCGCCTCGTCGATCTCGCCGCGCTGTACGACGTCGGACGTGCGGAGATCGAGATCACGTTGCGCCAGGAGGACCTCGCATCGATGGCGGGGATCACCCGACCCACCGCGAACCGGGTGTTGCGCCAGCTCGCAGCGTCAGGGTTGATCGCGGTGCGTCGTGGGCGAACGACCGTCCTCGATCAGGCAGGTCTGCGCCGACTGCTCGCCTGAACGCTCGTGCGTCACGCGAGGCTGATCGGCGATGGCCCGGCGACGATCCCGAGACGATCCCGAGACGATCCCGAGGCGATCCATCGCGACGAGCGCGTCCCCGACGTCCGTCGAGTCGTCGAGTCGTCGAGTCGTCGTGTCGTCGTGTCGTCGAGTCGTCGTGTCGTCGAGTCGTCGTGTCACCGTCGGTCGTGGCGGTGTCGGAGCACGGGTGACCGGTCGGCACGGTCCTCGCAGTGACGACGGTCGAGGTCAGACCAGCACCAGCGACGCAATCATGGCGTCGAGTGCGCTTCGGTCGGCGGCCGCGACGTCGTTCGCCGTTCCGACGTTGAGTTCGTAGCGATTCCCGCCGATCTCGGTGATGAGCAGCGTGCCCGATTCCTGTTCGGAGAAGCACCAACCTCCGGTGCGCTCCACCCAGCTCATGACCCCGTCGAGACAGGTGGCGAGGGGCGCCTCCGGCACGTCGCCCACGGAGTACGTCGCCCCGTCACCATCGATGCCACCCACCGACATGGGCTCGACGTCGCCGACGGCGAGCCCGGGCAGGCTTGCGACATAGGCGAACCAGTCGTCGGGCAGCCCCCGCAGGTTCTCGAAGATCGGCGTTCCGTCGGGCAGGGCCAGCTGGTCGGCAGTGATGAACGGATCTGCGGGGATCGCGACGCCGGTGAGATCAGCGCCGTCCGCACCGAGCTCGGGGCGACCGTCCTTCAGATGGGCGATGGAGATCCATGCCTGGCCGAACGACGTGGCCGGGGTGAACCACGCGTTGATCGGGGTGACGAACACCAACCATCCGTCTTGGCCGACGACCTCGAACGCAGCCTGGTCGGTCTGGAAACGAACAGTCTCGCCATCTCGCAGCTGGATCGGCTCGTCTCCGGCAACGAGCACGGTCGCCCCACCGTTGTCCGCCGGTGTCGTTTCCGGTGAGTCGGTCGATGACGTGTCCGGACCCAGCGTCGATGAAACGACCGTCGTGGCCGGTGCATCCTCGGTCGCGGGCGGTGCAGCTGAGGTCGCCGGAGCTCCCGACGACTCCGACACAGCGGGCGTCGTCGCCGCAGTCGCCGTCGTCGCGGACGACTCGGTGCTGTCGGAGCCGCAGCCGGCAGTGAGGATCGCGGCGATGCCGATGAGCGAGATGAGACGTCCGGTCGTGGGGCGCATGTCAGGTCCTCGTGTCTGTTGGCCGACGGTCGACGGCAGCGCCCATGATCCAGTCGTCTGGCCGGTCTGTCTGTTCGTCTGCTGACACAGACGGCCCAATGCGACCCCGTCCTGCCGGTTCACCGTGCGGCGCGGACGGACGACGGTGCTCGATCAGGCCGGGTCGGGCCGATTCTCCGTGGATGCCGTCGCGCCGAGTTCGATCGGCCGGCGATCAGCCCAGCGAACGCTCGAGTGCGCGGAGACGCTGGCAGGCGTTGAGGAGGAGCTTGTACGTGATGTCCGGCTCCTCCTTCAGCAGCGGGCGCAGTGTGATCGACGCGAGCGAGTAGGCGCGGACCGGCGTCGTGGCCGTGACGGTGGCCGACCGCGGCGCCTGATCGAGCACGGCGAACTCGCCGAAGTACTGGCCCGGCCCGAGGGTCGCGACCTCGTGGCCGCGCACCGACACGATCGCGCCGCCTTCGACGATGAGGTAGAACCGGCCGGTGAGGTCGCCTTCGGTGACGATCGAATCGCCAGGCGCGAAGGAGTGTTCTCGACACATGTCGGCGATCTGTTGCAGCTTGCGCTTGGGGAGCCCCGCGAACAGGCCCACCGTGCCGAGGAGTTCTGGGAGAGCGGAGGAATCGGACCGGCGTGACTTCGGCATGGCGGCAGCGTAGTCACCCTGCGTTGACCGCGAGAGCGGACAGCACCGTGCGCGCCTGCCACGGGGTGATGCCCGGGTGCGCCGCGACGATCCTGGCGAGGTGACCGGCGATCACCGGTGCGGCGAAGCTGTTGCCGGTGGCCGAGATCGTGCCGCCGCCCTTCCAGGCCAGCTCGACGTCGATGCCCGGCGCACCCCACTCGGCCGGTCCGCCGGGATTCCACCAGAAGGTCTCCCGCTCGCTGCCGGGCGAACACGCGACCGAGAACACCCCGGCGAACTCGCTCGGGATGCTGCGCTTGCGATCGTTGTTCATCGCCGACACGAGCATCACCCGTTCGAAGGCGGCCCGGTCGAGGAGGTCCCAGAACGTCTCGGCGTAGGTCTCGTTCGACGTCGACAGGCTCAGGTTGACGATGTCGACGTCGTGGTCGAGGCACCACTCGAGCCCGTGTGCGAACGCGAACGCGCTGCCCTTCAGGTTGGAGGCGAGCACGCGGACGCTGATGAGCTCGACGTCGGGGGCGAGCGCCCGGATCACGCCCGCACATGCGGTGCCGTGCCCGTAGAGGTCGTCGTGGGGACCCTCGACGAACCGGATGCCGTGCTCTGCCGCCTCGTCGCGCTCCACCACGACGGCGCGGTCGACCCGGCCGACCATCGGGTGACCGGACTCGACGCCGGAGTCGATCACTGCGACGCGAACGCCACGACCCGAGCGATCACCGAACGCCCAGTCACGGGTGATGGCCGATCCGAGGTCGGTGAGCGGGACGGCGCCGAGGCGTCGGTCGTGGAAGGGTTCCGACCACGCGGGCGGGTCGTCGACGGCTCGGTCGAGCACCGACAGCACGCCGAGCACGATTGCCGCGTCGTCGATGCCGGCCATGATCGGCACCACGGTCAACGACGCGGGCACGAAGCCCGTCCGGTCGGCGATGTCGCGCGCGAACCGCGGGTCGTCGGTCGGCCGGTCGACCGTCAACGACTGGCCGGTGACCGCGGCGTAACCGGCCAGCCCGCGGCTCACCGGCAGCGCCACGCCGACGATCGAGGCCGCCCCCTCGCCGTCGGCGGCGACGTAGTGCAGCAGGTCGCCGTCGATCACCGCGACCGACACCGCCGCCGCGCCGAAGGTGGCGCGGGCGTCGCGACAGGCGGATGCGACGGGTTCGGCGGCGCTCGGGGGGAGCGGCACGGGAGGCAGCGCGGCCACCAGTGCCGCCAGCCGATCGATCAGCTCACCGTGACGCATCCGGCGAAGTCTGGCCGATGTACTCCGGCACAACCCACACCGGTCGTGCCGGCGAGACGACCGGTGTGGGTCGGCCGGCCGGCCGACCGACGCGATCCGATCCGTCCGTCTGACTGTCGACACCGAGCACGGCCGCCACTGCGGGAACCGCAGCACCGGGGGTGACAGGAGTCGACCGTCGTGAGCACCGAACAGCAGCCCATCGACGACACCGAGGCCCACCTCCGGCGGGGTGCGGTCGCGGAGGCCCCTCCCGAGGGTCCCCGTCGCTGGGTCGACCAGGCCGAGGCCACCGACACCGAGGGTCAGCTGCGAGCCCGTCACCCCGTGAGGCGGGCGGCGGACCGACGATCAGCTGCCCCGGCGGCGAGTCACCACCAGCTGGGCTGCTCGCCAGCCGAGCAGCAGTGCGCCCGTGACCAGCGTGGCCACGATCACGAACGACAACGCCGTTCCCCGGTCGAACACGGTGCGACGGAGCAACATCCCGATAGCGACCGTCACGACCCACACCCACGCGCCGGTGCGGAGCGCCTCGGGTCGCCGCCACGCCCGCGCCGCGAGCCAGGCGATGCCGACCGCGATGACGAATGGTGCGGCCACCTTCGCCGTCTCGACGAGTGCGTTGCCCCCCTCGTCGTGACTGCGACGACCGGCGGCGACGAAGGCGATCACGGCGACGACGTCGAACGCCGCCGCACGCAGCACCCGTCGGGACGAGATCGCCTCGGCCGGAGCAGCGGTCGTGGTGTGGGACGAAGGGTCGGGCACGCCGTCAGTGTGCCTGGAAGCGACCGAGACCGCCCTTGTAGAACAGCAGCGGCAGGGGTTCCGTCGCTGGGTCGGCGTGCTCGAGTTCGACCACGCGGCCCATCACGAAGTGGTGGTCGCCGGCGTCGTACACCTCGTCGATGGTGCAGTCCATGAACGCGATCGCTGCGTCGAGGACCGGCGACCCGGTGATGTCCGACGGATGCCACGCCACCCCGTCGAAGGGCTGCTCGATGCTGCTCTTGGCGAACTGCCAGCAGAGCTCGCCCTGGTCGTGTCCGAGCACGTTCACGCAGAACGACCCCGAGGCCCGGATCTTGTGCCAGCGGTCGGAGGTGACCATCGGGAGGAACCCGACGAGCGGCGGGTCGAGCGACACCGAGGTGAACGAACCGATCGTGAAGCCGACCGGCTCGCCGTCGAGGATGCCGGTCACCACGGTGACGCCGGTCGGGAAATGGCCGAGCACCTGTCGGTACTTCATGGGGTCGATCGACATGGATGGGACTGTAGACCGCGGAGTCCGGTGACACGCCGGTGTGCGATCCTGTGCGGGTGATCGACAAGCCCACCCTGCGTCGGCGGATGCGCCAGGCGTGCGAGCTGATCGACGACCGCACGCTGCGCAGCGTTCAGCTGTGGGCGGAGGTCGCCGAGCTCCCCCAGTACCGGACGGCGCGCATCGTGATGGCGTTCGCTGCGATGGCATCGGAACCCGAGACCGACGGGCTGTTCGCCCGCCTCGAGCGCGACGGCAAGGTGCTCGTCCTGCCCCGCATCGTCGGCGACCTGCTCGAACCTGCTTTGGTGGGGGAGGGCACCAGGCCGGCCGTCTGGGGCATCCAGGAACCGCAGGGCGCCGTGGTCGACCCGACGACGATCGACCTGATCATCGTGCCCGGCGTCGCGTTCACGAGCGATGGCGGCCGGCTCGGTCACGGCAAGGCCTACTACGACCGGTTCCTGCCGGGCACACGGGCCTTCACCGTCGGCGCGTGCTTCGCCGAGCAACTGGTGGACGAACTCCCACTCGAACCGCACGACGTGCGCCTCGATCTGGTGGTGGCGGGATGACCGCGCCGACCGAGGGGCCGACCGAGGGGCCGACCGAGACGCCGACCGAGGGGTCGATCACGATGGCGGAGCTGCTCGCGGCCCGCGAGATCGTCGGCCGCCGCGTGTCGCCGACACCGCAATATCGCTGGCCGCTGCTCGCCGACGAGGTGGGCGCGGCCGAGGTCTGGGTGAAGCACGAGAACCACACGCCCACCGGCGCGTTCAAGGTGCGCGGCGGCCTGGTGTACGTCGATCGGCTCGTGCGTGAACGTCCCGAGGTGCGCGGCCTCATCAGCGCCACCCGTGGCAACCACGGCCAGAGCATCGCCCTCGCCGGCGTCGCGGCGGGCTTGTCGGTCACGATCGTGGTGCCACGCGGCAACAGCCCCGACAAGAACGCGGCGATGCGCGCCTGGGGCGCCGAACTGGTCGAGTTCGGCCACGACTTCCAGGCCGCCCGGGAACACGCGGAGGAGCTCGCGGTCGAGCGGGGGCTCGAGATGGTGCCGTCGTTCCACGACGACCTCGTCCGCGGTGTCGCGACCTATGCGCTCGAGCTGTTCGAGGGGGTCGCCGCGGCCGGCAGCGCACTCGACACCGTCTACGTGCCGGTCGGCCTGGGGTCGGGGATCTGCGGGTTGATCACGGCACGAGACCTGCTCGGGCTCGACACCGAGATCGTCGGGGTCGTCGCCGAACGTGCGAACGCAACGGCGTTGTCCTTCGCCGCGGGCCGGGCGGTCAGCACCGACACCGCGGACACCTTCGTCGACGGGGTGGCGTGCCGTGTGCCCGTGCCCGACGCGATCGATCGCATCGTCCGCGGTGCCGCGCGCATCGTCGAGGTCACCGAGGACGAGGCGGCCGAGGCGATCAGGGTGTTGCTGCGCACGACCCACAACCTCGCCGAGCCGGCGGGCGCCGTGGCCACGGCCGGGCTGCTGAAGGAGCGTCAGGAACAGCACGGGCGCCGGGTCGCCACCGTGTTGTGCGGTGGCAACCTCGACGCCCATCTGCTGGTCGAGTTGTTGGCAGGGCGAACCCCTGGCTGTTAGGTCAGATCTGAGGCCCAGGGTTCGCCGGACGGCTCACTCGCCGTCGTAGTACTCGCGGCCGAGGTGGGTGATCTGGTCCTCGCCCATCATCCACCGCAGGGTGTTCTTCAGCTTGGCCAACTGCACGAACAGGTCGTGCTCGGGCGACAGGCCAGGGGCGACCATCGGCGCCTTGTAGTAGAAGCTCAGCCACTCCTGGATGCCGCCGAGGCCGGCGCGCTGGGCGAGATCGCTGAACAGCACCAGGTCGAGCGCGAGCGGTGCGGCGAGGATGGAGTCGCGGCAGAGGAAGTCGATCTTCAACTGCATCGGGTAGCCGAGCCAACCGAAGATGTCGATGTTGTCCCAGCCCTCCTTGTTGTCACCGCGCGGCGGGTAGTAGTTGATGCGCACCTTGTGGTACACGTCGCCGTAGAGCTCGGGGAAGCTGTTCGGGTCGAGGATGTCCTCGAGCACGCCGAGCTTGGACTCCTCCTTGGTCTTGAAGTTGTCCGGGTCGTCGAGCACCTCGCCGTCGCGGTTGCCGAGGATGTTGGTGGAGTACCAGCCCGAGAGGCCGAGCATGCGGGCCCGCAGCATCGGGCCGATGACGGTCTTGATGAGGGTCTGGCCGGTCTTGAAGTCCTTGCCGCTGATCGGCACCCGACGCTCGACCGCGAGGTCGCGCAGCACCGGGATGTCGACGGTGAGGTTCGGGGCACCGTTCGCGAACGGGACGCCCTCGAGGATCGCGGCGTAGGCGTAGAGCATCGAGGGAGCGATCGTCGGGTCGTTGCGGTCGATGGCCGCCTCGAACGACTCGATGTCCTGGTGCGCCGGGCCGGGCTCGATGAAGATCTCGGTGCTCGCCGCCCACAGCATGACCAGGCGGTCGCACTGCTTCTCCTCGCGGAAGCGGTTGATGTCCTCGCGGATCGCGTTGAGCATGGCGCGCTTGTCGATCGTGCCGACGGTGTTGTCGGCGTCGATGCGCTTCACGTACTGGCGGTCGAAGGCGGCCTTCATCGGGCGGACGTCGCGCAGTGCGTCGGAGATCTGCTCGATGTGCTTGCCGCCCTCCAGCACGCCGGCGCGGCTCGCCGCGACGTAGGCGTCGTCCGGGAACGGATCCCACGCGCCGAAGACGACGTCGTTGAGATCGGCGAGGGGCACGAACTCCTTGATCAGCGGAGTGCGGCCATCGGTGCGCTTGCCGAGACGGATGGTGTCCATCTGGGTGAGGCTGCCGATGGGTTGGCCGAGTCCCTTCTTCACCAGCTCGACGCCGGCGATGAGGGTGGACGAGACGGCGCCGAGGCCCACCGTGAGCACGCCGAGGCGGCCGGTGGCGGGGGCGACTGATGGTGTCATGTGTAGCTCCAGGGATCCGGCAGGCAGCCAGAGTGCTGCAGGGCCACCGAATCGGTTGTGCGGTGGGACAGGCTAGGCCGTTCGGAGACAGGTCAGGAACTCACAGAATCCTCATACCTCGGGCATACGTTGTCGTCGTCCCGGACGGTCCGGGTCGCAGGAGGGTCGGGTCATGAGCGGCGGCAGGCGGTTCGAGCATCGGATGGGTCGACGGATCGGGCGGCGATTCGGCCCGAGGATCGGCCTGAGGATCGGCCTGAGGATCGGTCGCCGGCGCCCCGCGTTCCGGATCCGGCGGGCCGTGTCCCGCACGATGCTGGTCGGGCTGATGGTCGCGACGACATCGGCGGCCGTCGTCGTGCCGTCGGCCGACGTTGCGCGCGCCGACGACAGTGACCTGCGGCCGCGGCTCGAGGCCGCATGTGCGCGGATCCCCGAGGCGACCTCTCGGCTCCAGGCTGCCATCGACCGGCTCGACGGTCCGGCGTCGCAGCGAGGCTCGCTCGCATGGTTCGAGGCGGCGATCACGAAAGCGAACTCGAACAACCGGCCGCGGATCGCTGCCGATCTGCAGCGTCGCCTCGACCGGCTCACCACCCGGCGGGCGACCCTCGACGTGCGCAGTGCGCAACTCGCGCGGCTCGCCGAGCGCTGCAGCGAATTGGGCGCCTCGGCATGACCACGGGTCGTCGACCGACCCTGCTGCTCGCGCTCGCCCTCGCCGCCACGATCGTGGCCGCCTGCGGGTCGGGTGACGAGGCCCCCGTCGCCACGGCACCGCCCGAGGCGACCGTCGCGCCCGAGGCTCCGGACCCGACGGCCGCGCCCGTGACGGCCGCGCCCGTGACGACCGGGCCTGCGACGACCGGGCCGGCGACGACCGGGCCTGTGACGACCGCTGCGGGACTCGACGTGTCGACCACGCTCGGCGACCTCCTCACCGAGGACGAGGTGGCGGAGGTGGAGCGGGCACTGGACGAGCTCGACGCCCTGCTCGGCGAGATCGACGCCGACCTCGACGGCGCGCCCGATCCCTGACCGATCCTGACTGGCCCTGACTGGCCTGACCGCGCGTCAGGTTGCCAATCGGCGCGACGAGGTGCTTTACTGACTCCCGTGCGCGCCCGCTTCGCCCTGACCCGTCTCGTAGCCATTCTCGTGTAGACGCTCGCGCCCATCTTCCGCGTGCGTCCAGGCCTCCCGATCGGGAGGCCGTTTGATTTTTCGGCCCGGGTGCTCCGGGGCCGGTCCCCGCCGGTTCCAGCAGCAGTCCAGCAGCAACTCGACGTCACCAGCAGCCACCAGCAGTCACCAGCAGTCACCAGTAGAACCGCCGTTCCAGGAAGTACCAGGAGTCACCCATGAACCAACCAGGGATGAAGATCACCGGGGCCCAGGCCCTCATCAAGAGCCTCGAGATGGAAGGCGTCGAAGTGGTGTTCGGCCTGCCCGGCGGATGCATCCTGCCGGCGTACGACCCGCTGCTGGACAGCACGATCCGTCACATCCTCGTCCGCCACGAGCAGGGCGCGGGGCACATGGCCGAGGGGTACGCCCACGTGAGCGGCCGCCCCGGCGTGGCCCTCGTCACGAGCGGTCCGGCGGCCACCAACATGGTCACCCCGTTGATGGACGCCTACATGGACTCGATCCCCATGGTCTGCATCACGGGTCAGGTGCCCACCACCGCCATCGGCACCGACGCGTTCCAGGAGTGCGACACCGTCGGCATCACCCGCAGCTGCACCAAGCACAACGAGCTCGTGATGACCGCGCAGGACCTGCCGATGGCAGTGCGCCAGGCGTTCCACATCGCCACCACCGGCCGCCCCGGCCCCACCCTCATCGACGTCCCCAAGGACGTGCTCACCAACATGATGGAGTGGTACTGGCCGACCGACGACGAGGTCGCCGCGAGCCTGCCCGGCTACCGCCCCAACACCAAGGGCCACCCGCGCATGATCAAGGAGGC
This sequence comes from Actinomycetota bacterium, assembly GCA_963169665.1. GTDB lineage: Bacteria > Actinomycetota > Acidimicrobiia > Acidimicrobiales > Ilumatobacteraceae > VFMC01. Next base: position 28,830 of record CAUJET010000034.1, read on the forward strand.
GGCGAAGCTCATCCTCGAGAGCGAGCGGCCGATCCTCTACGCCGGTGGCGGCATCCTCAAGGCCCGCGCTGCCGAGGCGCTTCGTGAGCTGGCGGAGCTCACCGACATCCACGTCGTCACCACGCTCATGGCCCGCGGCGCGTTCCCCGACAGCCACCCGCTGTGCCTCGGCATGCCCGGCATGCACGGCAACGCCACGGCGATCACCGCGATGCAGAAGAGCGATCTGCTCATCAACCTCGGCGCCCGCTTCGACGACCGCATCACCGGCAAGGTGTCGGGCTTCGCACCCGAGGCCAAGGTCATCCACGTCGACATCGACCCCGCCGAGCAGGGCAAGGTGCGCCGTCCCGACGTGCCGATCGTCGGCGACGCGAAGTACTGCATCGAGGAGATCATCAAGGCGATCAAGGATCTCCTCGCCGCCGGCTCGGTCCAGGCCGACACGGGCGCGTGGAAGAGCCGCATCAGCGGCTGGCGCGAGCAGTTCCCGCTCAGCTACGAGCCGAGCGAACCCGGCGAGGCGCTGAAGCCGCAGTTCTGCCTCGAGCAGCTCCGCGACAACGCCCCGGCCGGCACGATCCTCGTCAGCGGCGTCGGCCAGCACCAGATGTGGAGCAGCCAGTACTGGCACTTCGAGGAGCCCTACACCTGGGTGAACTCCGGTGGCCTCGGCACCATGGGCTTCAGCGTCCCCGCCGCGATCGGCGCGAAGGTCGCCCATCCCGACAAGACCGTGTGGGCCATCGATGGCGACGGCTGTTTCCAGATGACCGCGCAGGAACTCGTCACCGCCGCGGTCGAGCGGATCCCGGTCAAGATCGCGATCCTCAACAACAGCTACCTCGGCATGGTCCGCCAGTGGCAGGAGATGTTCTACGACGAGCGCTACAGCGAGGTCTACCTCTCGCCCGACGTGCCGAACTTCGTGATGTGGGCCGAGGCGATGGGGTGCGTCGGCATCCGCGTGGACAGCCCCGAAGAAGTGCAGCCGGCGATCGAGAAGGCCAACAGCATCAACGACCGTCCCGTGGTCATCGACTTCCGAGTCGATGCCCGCGAGAAGGTGTTCCCCATGGTCCCCGCCGGGTTCAGCAACGACGACGTCCTGCTGCCGGCCGCACAGGAAGAGCGCCGGAGCGCACTGCGATGAGCACCCCCCACCACACCCAATCGAACGTCACCAACCACCACATCCTCTCGGTCCTCGTCCAGAACCGTCCCGGCGTGCTCGCACGCGTGGCCGGCCTGTTCGCCCGCCGCGACTTCAACATCTTCAGCCTCGCGGTCGCGCCGGCCGAGGAGGACGGCTTCAGCCGGATCACGATCGTGGTCGACGTCGAGTCGACGCCGCTCGAGCAGATCACCAAGCAGCTGTTCAAACTGATCGAGGTCGTGAAGATCAGCGAACTCGATCCGCGCCGCTCGGTCGAGCGTGAACTGCTGCTCGCCACGGTCCGCGCCACCCCTGAGCAGCGGGGTCAGGTCGTCGAGCTCGCGAACATCTTCGAGGGCAAGATCCTCGCGGTCGGTGTCGAGGCGATTACCGTGTCGCTCGACGGCCACCCGGACAAGCTCGACGACTTCGAGGAGCTGCTCTCCGGCTACGGCATCGTCGAGCTCCAGCGCACCGGGCGCGTGGCGCTTCCCAAACTCGATCGTGAGGCCCGTCTCCGCGCGGTCTCGAACAAGCAAGGAAAGGCTGGCTGAGATGGCCGCACAGATGTACTACGAGGCGGACTGCGATCCGTCGATCATCCGGGGACGCAAGGTGGCCATCATCGGCTACGGCTCCCAGGGTCACGCCCACGCACTCAACCTGAAGGAGTCGGGCGTCCAGGTGGTCGTCGGTCTGCGGGAGGGCTCGAAGTCCGCCGCCAAGGCCGAGGCCGCCGGTCTGAAGGTCATGGGCATCGCCGAGGCCGCCAAGTGGGGCAACGTGATCATGCTCACCATGCCCGACACCGAGCAGAAGGCGACCTACGAGGAGTTCATCAAGCCGCACATGCGCAAGGGCAAGGCCCTCGTGTTCGCGCACGGCTTCAACATCCGCTTCAAGCGCATCCGTCCGCCGAAGACCGTCGACGTGATCATGGTCGCCCCCAAGGGCCCGGGCCATCTCGTGCGCCGCACCTACACCGAGGGCGGCGGCGTGCCGGCGCTCATCGCCGTCCACCAGGATGCGACCGGTGGCGCGAAGGAACTCGCGCTCAGCTACGCCGAGGCGATCGGTGGCGCTCGCGCCGGCGTGATCGAGACCACCTTCGCCGAGGAGACCGAGACCGACCTGTTCGGTGAGCAGGCCGTGCTCTGCGGTGGCGTCACCTCGCTCGTGCAGGCGGGGTTCGAGACCCTGGTCGAGGCCGGCTACCAGCCGGAGATGGCGTACTTCGAGTGCCTCCACGAGGTGAAGCTCATCGTCGACCTCATGTACGAAGAGGGCATCGCCGGCATGCGGTACTCGATCTCCGACACCGCCGAGTACGGCGATCTCACCCGTGGCCCGCGCGTCGTCAACGCCAAGACCAAGCTCGAGATGAAGAAGATCCTCAAGGAGATCCAGTCGGGCAAGTTCGCGAAGGAGTGGGTGGCCGAGAGCGAGGCCGGTCGTCCGAAGTTCACCGAGCTGCAAGAGGCCGGCCGCAAGCACCAGATCGAAGAGGTCGGTGGCCAGCTGCGTTCGATGATGCCGTTCCTCGGCGCCGGCAAGCAGAAGGTGTCCGACGTCAGCGGCGGCTGACCCACACGTCCGCAACCCGTGATCGTTCCGGTCGCGCATCGATTCGTTCGACGAGTCGGTGCGCGACCGGTGTCGTTTTCGGGACGGCTCCCGAAATCCGACTTGTTGGGTCGGGAATAGGGCTTGTAGGGTGTCGACGCACCTGCCGGGATCGCCTGGCACTCACGCACGTATCAAACACGAACGACACGAGGGGAACACACATGTCGCAGGAGTGGGGTTTCGAGACCCGTCAGATCCATGTCGGCGGCGAGCCGGATCCGGCAACGGGCGCCCGCGCCGTGCCGATCTACCAGACCACGAGCTTCGAGTTCCGTGACGCGGCACATGCGCAGAACCTGTTCGCGCTGGCCGAGATCGGCAACATCTACACCCGCATCATGAACCCCACGCAGGGTGCGCTCGAGGCCCGTCTGTCGAGCCTCGAGGGTGGCATCACCACCGCGGTGGGCCTGCCGGGTGCCCTGGTCGTGAGCTCCGGCCAGGCGGCCGAGACCCTGGCGATCCTCACCCTCGCCGAGGCCGGCGATCACATCGTCGCCAGCCCGTCGCTCTACGGCGGCACGTACAACCTGTTCCACTACACGCTGCCGAAGATGGGCATCGAGGTCACCTTCGTCGACGATCCGCACGACCTCGAGCAGTGGGCCGCCGCGATCCGTCCGAACACCAAGGCGTTCTACGGCGAGGTGCTCGCCAACCCGAAGAACGACGTGTTCGACATCGAGGGCGTCAGCACGGTCGCCCACGCGAACGGCATCCCGCTCATCGTCGACAACACCGTGCCGACGCCGTACCTCATCCGTCCGATCGAGTGGGGCGCCGACATCGTGGTGCACAGCCTCACCAAGTTCATCGGCGGCCACGGCACCTCGATCGGTGGCGCGATCATCGACGGTGGCACGTTCGACTTCGGCGCCAGCGGGCGCTTCCCGAACTTCACCGAACCCGACCCGAGCTACCACGGCCTGCCGTTCTGGCCCGCCCTCGGCGCCGGCTCGTACATCATCAAGGCCCGCGTACAGATGCTGCGCGACCTCGGCTCGGCCATCTCGCCGTTCAACGCGTTCCTGATCCTGCAGGGCCTCGAGACCCTCAGCCTGCGGATGGAGCGCCACTGGTCGAACACCGACAAGGTGGCCGCGTTCCTCACCGGCCGGCCTGAGGTGGAGAGTGTCGCCTACGCCGGTCTCGAGAGCAGCCCGTGGCACGAGCGCGCCAAGAAGTACGGCGGCGGCAAGGGCTACGGCTCGGTCATCGCCTTCAACATCAAGGGCGGCCGTGAGGCGGGTCAGAAGTTCGTCGAGGCACTGAAGCTGCACAGCCACGTCGCCAACATCGGCGACGTGCGCAGCCTGGTGATCCACCCGGCGAGCACCACCCACAGCCAGCTCACCGAGGAAGAGCAGATCTCCACCGGTGTGTACCCGGGCCTCGTGCGTCTGAGCGTCGGCCTCGAGTCGATCGACGACATCCTCGCCGACCTCGAGATCGGTTTCGCCGCCGCACGGTGATCGCCCTCGGGTGATCGCCCTCGGGTGATCGCGTATCGATCACCGATCACGTCCATCGAACCGGGCGGGCCCGGCGAGCGTCTCATGGCGCCGCCGGGTCCGTTCGCGTTCGGGCCCGAGGTCCCTGGCGGCGGGCCGTGGTGAGGCGCACGGTGGCACCAAGCACCTCGTGTCGACGCCCGACGCTCGACCCGCACACGGTCCGCCACGAGGTGAGCGACGAAGGGGGAGAGCGACATGGGTGCTGGTCGTTGGTTCGGTCCGATCGGCGGATGGCTCAGCCGGCGCACCCTGGTGGTGCTCGGTGGTGTTGCGGCCGTGACGGCGCTCGCGACGGTGGGGCTGGCGCGACTCGACTTCGCGACCGGGCAGGACAGCTACATCGATCCGGCCTCGACGGTCGCGATCGACAACGCCCGCTACCAGTCGCTGTTCGGCGGCGAGAACATGGTCGTGCTGTTCACCGTGCCCGAGGGTCGGACGGTCGTCGACCTGTTCACGCCCGCGACGATCGCCCAGCTCGACGAGGTCGAACGGTCGCTCGACGCGAGCCCCACCGTGCAGGCCGTCGTGTCACCCGTGACGCTGCTGACCTGGACCCAGGACCTCATCACGTCGGGGACCGCGAGCGAGATCCTCGCCCGCACGATCGAGCGGGAGCCCGACCCGGCCGCCCAGGAACGTCGCCGCACCGATGCCGTGATCACCACGCTGCGCCTCGGCGCCGCCGGTGAGCAGAGCTTCGCGAACCCCGAGTGGGTGCGCTTCCTCGTGTTCGGCAACGACGGCTTCTCGCTCGACGCAGACGGAGCGCTCGTCGCGCCTCCGGCCGAGGAACTCGTCGTGCGCACAGCGCTCCGGGCGTTCGTGCCCGATGCGCGCCACGCAGTGTTCGCTGCGGTGCTGGTCGGCAACGCCTCGCTCGACGATCTCGCCGCCGGCTCGGCCGCCGTGCAGGACGCCCTTGCCGGCCGCGACTTCGGCGAGGCGACCGTCACCATCACCGGCACCCCGACGTTCCTGACCGACATCAACGAGTATCTGCAGGGCGGCATGCTCACCCTGGGGGCGATCGCCGTCGGCGTGATGGTCGTGATCCTGCTGGTGGCGTTCCGCGTGCGCTGGCGCCTGCTGCCGCTCGCGGGCATGGTCGTCGGTGTCCTCTGGGGGTTCGGTGCGTTCGGAGCGACCGGCACGATGCTGTCGCTCGTGACCATCGCGGGTCTGCCGATCCTCATCGGGCTCGGCATCGAGTTCGCGATCCAGGTGCAGAACCGGGTCGAGGAGGAGCGCGTCGTCGACCGTGACCCATCGCCGTTCGCCGAGACGATGACCCACCTCGGTGGTCCGCTCCTCACTGCGACGATCGCTGCGGTGATCGCGTTCCTCACCGTGCGGATCTCGAAGGTGCCGATGGTGCGTGACTTCGGTGTGCTGCTGTCGATCGGCATCGTCGCCCTGCTGGTCGCCGGTGTCGTCGTGCCGAACGCGATCCTCGGTGCTCGCGAGCGTCGCTCGCCGACCACCGCCGCGCCGCGTCCAGGGTGGGTCGAGCGAACCGTCGACCGCCTCGGCAGCCTTCCCCGCTGGACGGTGCTCCCGCTCGTGGCCGTCGCGGTCGCGATCCCCGTGGTGGGCCTGGTGCTCGAGGGCGGGACGAAGATCGAGAGCGACCCGGTGAACTGGGCCGATCCGGCCAGTGCCTCGATCGTGAACGCCCGCACCCTCGAACGCGAGACCGGCTTCGCCACGACGCTCGGCGTGTTCGTCGAGACCGACAGCGCCCCTACCGAGGGCGTGTTCACCGACCAGATGGGCGCGTTCGTGTTCGATCTCGTCCTGCGCACCCTCGCCGACAACCCGGAGCTGGCCGAGGCGTCGAGCCTGCCGTCCACCGTCGGCTGGCTCGCCGAGGTACCCGACACCACGACGTTGCCGCCCACCGGGCTCGACATGCTGCAGGCGTACCGCATCGCGCCACCGTCGCTGCAGCGCGTGCTCGTCGGCGACGACGGCAACGCGACGCAGGTCCTGTTCCAGGTCGGCCCGTCGTCGCTCGAGGAGCGTGCGGTCGTGCTCGACCGTGTCGAGGCGGCGATCGCGGAGCCAGGTGACGGGGCGATCCTCCCCGCCTCGGCATCGGCCACCACGGGTGGTCTCGCGGTCGTCGGCGTGGGGTTGCTCGAGAACATCACCGCCAACCGAGCCGAGCTCACCGTCGTCGCACTGCTGCTCGTCGCGGCGTTCGTGATGCTGCTGTACCGCGACGTCGTCCGTGGGCTGCTGACGATGGTGCCGGTGCTGCTCGCCGTGGGGGCCTCGTCGGTACTGGTGCGGGCGCTCGGCATCACACTGAGCCCGCTCACCACGGTGGGCGGCCCGCTCGTGGTCGCGACGTGTGCGGAGTTCTCGGTGCTGCTCGTGGCCCGCTATGCCGAGGAGCGAGGCCGAGGACTCGATCCGGCGGAGAGCACCCGGGTGGCGGCCGAACGCACCGGTCGTGCGTTCTTCACCTCCGCGCTCACCACGCTCGGCGGCTTCGCCGTGCTGATGTTCTCGAGCTTGCCGCTGCTCAGCGACTTCGGGATGGTCGTCACGGTGAACATCGGCGTGGCGCTGTTGTCCGCGCTGGTGGTCGTCCCGCCCCTCGTGCAGGAAGCGGATCGCCGCGGCCTGTTGGCGATGGGCGAGCGCAGCTCGGCGAGCACGAGAGCCCGGTCGGTCGCTGGTGCGTTCGCCGGTGTGGTGCTGGCCGTCGTCGGCACCGTCCTGGTGGCCGGCGCAGTGGGCGAGGACGAGGTCGTCGCCGCAGCGCCGCCGACCATGTCGTCGGTGGAGGCTCCCGCCACCATCCCACCCACCACGACGACGCCGCCCACCACCACGCTCGTGCCCGGTGACACCCTGCCCCCCGGCCCGCCCGAGCGGCCGACGGGGTTGGTGGCGGGTGCGTTCTACGACGCGCTCGTCGGCACCGGCATCGAGCCGGGTGTGGCCCGCTGTGCGGCCGACGAACTGCTCGCCGCGACCAGCGAGGCCGACCTCCTGGCGCTCGGGATCGCCTCCGACCCGCGCCCGCCCGAGGTCGATGCCCTGCTGATCACCGCCGGCACGAACTGCGGTCTCACCGAAGGGCAGCTCGCCGCGGCTGGCTGACGATGTCGGCCGGTCGGCGCCGGCCGAATCACGCCGGCCGAATCACGCCGGCCGGCGACACCGGCGATCGCCGGCGAGGTCAGCCCGGGAGCAGCGACTCCACGCGGGGCACGATCTCGTCGAGGTCGGGCATCGCAGCGATCTCGCCAGCGACCGAGCGCGCGGCCTCGTCGCACCGGCCGGCGAGCAGCTCGCGGATCGCCACGACCAGCGCCTCCTCCGTGCGGTCGCCCATCTCCACCACCCTGCCCGCGCCGGCCCGGACGAGCGCGTCGGCGTTGTCCCACTGGTCCGCAGCGATGGGCAGGCACAGCTGGGCGACGCCCGCCGCGGCCGCGGCGAGCACGGTGCCGGCACCGGCGTGGGACACCACCAGCGATGCCCGGGCGAGCACGGCGTCGTGCGGCACGAAGACCTCGATCGCGACGTTGGACGGGACCGGGCCGAGGTGCTCGGCCACCGCGGGGTTCCCGAGGGTGACCAGCACGTCGGCGTCCACGGCGGCGAGTGCACCGAGCAACGGTCGCCACGGGGCGCGCGCACCCATCTCGGTCCCGAACGTCACGTAGATCAACGGTCGGTCGATGCCGAGTCCGGCGAGGCCGGAGGGCATCGGTTCGTTCCGTCCGTCGGCGCCGACGGATCGGGGGCGGCACGGGGCGAGCGTGGGGTGCGTCACGGTGCTGGGCGCGGTCATCGACGGCGGGAACGGATGGAGGTACAGGTGATCGAACCAACCGGCATCGCCCGCCGGCGCCAGCCCGGCAGCGAGCCACAGCGCAGCCACGCTGTCGGCGACGGCGGCCTCGATCGTGGGCGAGACCACATCGCTGAACGCGTAGGTCACGTGCGGGATGCCACGCGCGCTGGCCAGGGGAGCGGCCGCCAGTTCGGCCACCTCGTGGAGCACGAGATCGGGGCGGAGCTCGTCGAAGAGGGGGAGCAACGCATCGCGCATCACGGGAGCCGAGAGCGTTCCGAACATCGTCGGCATCGCCTCGATGCGTCGGTCGCGCGGTGCGAGCCGGGCGAGGTGCTCGGTGAGCGACGCGAACCGCTGGTTGCGCGGCCCGACATCGGGCCCGGCGGGACGGGTCGCGAGGCCGAACGCCTCGACCGTCCGACACGAGCTGGGACCGGTCGCCCAGGTGATCTCGTGCCCTCGGTCCCGCAGCGCGAGCGCGAGCGGGACCATCGGGTGGATGTGGCCGGTGCCCGGCGTGGAGGTGACGAGGATGCGCATCGACCCTCCTTTCCCCGCCAGCATGCCCCATCTCGGCGCGAGCAGCGGATCGTGACCGGATCGCGGGCGACCACGGGGCCGCCGGCGGCTCAACGATCGTCGTCGGACGGGCTGCCGCCGCCCTCGTCACCCTGCTCCCGGAGGAACCGCTCGAAGTCGGCGGCGAGATCCTCACCGGTGGGCAGCGACGCCTCGGCGCGACGGTCGTACTCGGCCTCGAGCATCGTGAGGTACAACCCGGCCTGGCGGTCGTCGGCGACCGCCTCGTCGTGCAACAGACGCCACCGTGCGATGTCGTCCGCGAAACGTGCATGGCCGGTCGGAACGTCGAGCACGTGCTCGAGGTGCTGCAGCAGCGCGACCGACGACTTGGGGTGGCGCGCGCTGCCCAGGTAGTGGGGGACGCCGACGCGCAGCGACACCGCTGGGATGCGAGCGGCGTCGAGGCGTTGCTGGAGCACGCCGACGAGGCCGGTGATGCCCTGGTAGGTGGGGCGCGACAGCCCGAGCGCACGCACCAGGCCGTCGGTGGTGCTGCTGCCCACGACGAGCGGCGGCCGGGTGTGCGGCACGGCTTCGGCTGCGGCGCCGACCGTCACGACCACGCTGCAGCCGAGCCGTCGGGCGACGGCGATGATCGAATCGGCGAAGGTCGCGAATCGGAGGTGCGGCTCCACGCCCGACAGCACGACCAGATCGTGTGCGCGCCCGGGATTGCGCATCAGACGGAACTCGTTGCTCGGCCATCGCACGTGGCGCTCGTCGTCGTCGTCGAGATAGACCTCGGGGCGTTCCTGGGTGAAGTCGTAGAACGGGTCGGGGTCGATCGAGGCGACGACCGGGGCCACGCGGTCGTTGAGCAGTTCGTCGAGCGCGCCGGTCGCGACTTCTGCGACGTCGAACCATCCGCGCAGTGCGACCACCATGATCGGCGCGTGCAGCGGGCCGAGCGCGTACATCTCGTCGAAAGCGGTGGTGAGGACCTCGTCGACGTTCACGACGACATCATCTCAGCCGCGCCCCCGGACGCCGTGTCTGTGCTCATGACCGGTCGCGGCTCCGCCTGGCGCTGTCAGCGCAGGACGTCGACGACGTAGTCGACGCTCTCGGTGAGCTTCGCGACGTCGTCGGGATCGATCGCCGGGAACATGCCGATGCGCAACTGGTTGCGGCCGAGCTTGCGGTAGCTGTCGGTGTCGACGATGCCGTTCGCCCGCAGCGCGGCACAGATCGCCGTGGCGTCGCCACCGGTGTCGCGGTCGATGTCGATGGTGCCGACGACCGCGGAGCGCTTGGCCGGGTCGGCGACGAACGGGCTGGCCCAGTCGCGCGACTCGGCCCACGAGTACAGCAGGCCCGACGATTCGGCGCACCGGGCGGCACACCACGACAGCCCGCCGTTGCCGAGCATCCACTGGATCTGCTCGTTCAGCAGCACCAGCGTGCCGAGCGCAGGCGTGTTGTAGGTCTGGTCGGCGACGCTGTTGTCGAGTGCGATCTTCAGGTCGAGCGACGCCGGCACCCACCGTTTCGCCGCGTCGATCGCACGGATCCGGTCGAGTGCTCGCGGCGAGCACGCGGCCAGCCACAGACCGCCGTCGCTGGCGAAGCACTTCTGCGGGGCGAAGTAGTACACGTCCACCTGGGCCGGGTCCCACAGGAGGCCACCGGCGCCCGAGGTCGCGTCGACGACCACCAGCGCGTCGGCGTCGGCGCTGGCCGGCCGGTGCAGCTGCATCGCGACGCCTGTGGACGTCTCGTTGTGGGTGAGGGCGTACACGTCGGCGCCGGCGATCTCGTCGAGCGACGGGTGATCGCCGGGTTCGCCGCGCACGATCAACGGCTCGCCCAGGTGCGGTGCCGCCGAGGCCGCCTCGGCGAACTTCGACGAGAACTCACCGAACACGGCGTGGGCGCTGACCTGGTCGATCAGCGAGAACGTCGCCGCGTCCCAGAACAGGGTGGATCCGCCGTTGCCCAGCAGGATCTCCCAGCCCTCGGGCAGGCCGAACAGGTCGACGAGCCCGCGGCGCACCGACCCGACGAGGTTCTTGACCGGCGCCTGTCGGTGCGAGGTGCCGAGCAGGTTCTGGTTCGCCTTGGCGAGGGCCAGCGCCTGCTCGGGACGCACCTTCGACGGTCCGCACCCGAATCGACCGTCGACGGGCAAAAGGGCGCGGGGGATCTCGATGGTCTTCGGGTCGATGCTCACCGGGTCAGTCTGCCCGGAGGCATCGCCGGGCCAAAGCCCGTTGGACGATTCATACAGATCGAGCCAGGGCCAGTCGAGATGGAACGGATCATCCATCCGGATGGTCACCGTGGAGGTGGAAGTCCGGCCGTTCGCGAGGCGCCCCGTCGGTAGGATCGAGGCCCGTGAACCGAACCTCCGCACGTCTCGCCGCCATCGCCGAATCCGCCACCCTGGCCGTCGACGCCAAGGCCAAGGCGCTCAAGGCCAAGGGCGAGAACGTCATCGGCTTCGGCGCCGGTGAGCCCGACTTCCCCACGCCGGAGAACATCGTCGAGGCCGCCGTGCGCGCCTGCCGCGACCCGAAGCACCACAAGTACTCGCCGGCGGCCGGTCTGCCCGAGCTGCGCGAGGCGATCGCCGTGAAGACCAAGCGCGACAGCGGCTTCGAGTGCCAGGCCAGCCAGGTGCTCGTCACGAACGGCGGCAAGCACGCGGTGTTCACCGCCTTCGCCGCCCTGTGCGACCCGGGTGACGAGGTCATCTGCCCCGCCCCGTACTGGACCACCTATCCCGAGGCGATCACCCTCGCCGGCGGGGTGCCCGTGATCGTCCAGACCGACGAGACCACCGGGTTCAAGGTCACGATCGAGCAGCTCGACGCGGCGCTCACCCCGCGTACGAAGGTGCTGCTGTTCGTGAGCCCCGACAACCCGAGCGGCGCGATCTACTCGCCCGACGAGGTCGAGGCCATCGGCCGGTGGGCCGTCGACAAGGGCGTGTGGGTGCTCACCGACGAGATCTACGAGCACCTCGTCTACGGCGACAACCGCTTCGTGTCGATGCCCACCGTGGTGCCGGAGCTGGCCAACCAGTGCGTCATCGTCAACGGTGTCGCCAAGACCTATGCGATGACCGGCTGGCGCGTCGGCTGGATGATCGGGCCGAGCGACGTGATGAAAGCGGCGATCAACTTCCAGTCGCACTCCACGTCCAACGTCACGAACGTGGCCCAGGTCGCCGCGCTCGAGGCCGTCAGCGGCGACCTCAGCGCGGTCGCGATGATGCGAGAGACCTTCGCCCGTCGTGCCGTCACGATGCACCGGATGATCAACGAGATCCCCGGCGTCTCGGCGATCGTGCCCCAGGGCGCGTTCTACTGCTATCCGAACTTCTCGTCGCTGCTCGGTCGCCCGCTCGGCCCGAAGGGCACCGTGAGCGCCACCACGCTCGAGCTCGCCGACGTGATCCTCGAGGAGGCCAAGGTCGCATTCGTGCCGGGCGAGGCCTTCGGCACACCCGGGTACGCCCGGTTCTCCTTCGCCATGGCCGACGCGGACATGGAAGAGGGCATCCGCCGCATCGCAGCGTTCGTCGGCGCCTGATGGCACTCGACGGCTCGCACCCGCACGATCTGCAAGGTCCGCACGATCCGTACGGGTTCGACACCGTCGACCTCGCGTGGCTGCGCGCCAAGCCGGGCACCAAGTGGCACAAAGAACCCGAGCTGCTCAACACCTGGGTGGCCGACATGGACTTCGCGACGCCACCGGTCGTCCTCGACGCACTGCAGGCGCGCCTCGCCCGGGCCGATCTCGGCTACGCCGATTGGGGGTACCCGCATCCGCAGACCCCGGCGTGCCGGGTGTTCGCCGAACGGGCGGCCCGCCGCTACCAGTGGCACGTCGACCCGGCGGAGGTGCGCGACTTCTGCGACGTGATGCAGGCCGTGCAGGTGATGCTGCACCTGGCGACCGCACCCGGTGACGGCGTGGTGCTGCACACCCCGTCGTACCCGCCGTTGTGGAAGACGCTGCAGGCGATGGGTCGCCGTCAGATCGACGTCCCCGCCCGCGTCGACGCCGCCGGGGTGCACTTCGACTACGACGAGCTCGAGCGCCGGCTCACGAACGAGCCGGCGAAGGTGTTGCTGTTGTGCCACCCGCACAACCCGACCGGTCATCGCTTCGCCGTCGACGAGCTCGTCCGTCTCGTCGCGATCGCCGAGCGCTTCGACCTGTTGATCCTCAGCGACGAGATCCACGCCGATCTCACCTACGACGCGATGCACGTGCCGATCGCGTCGATCGCCGGTGCCGCCGCCCGCACGGTGTCGGTGCACTCGGCATCGAAGGCGTTCAACCTCGCGGGAATGCGCCACGCGGTCGCACACATCGGACCGACATGGCTGCGCGATGGACTGCTGGACTTCCCCGATCACCTCCTCGGCGCGATCAACCTCCTGGCCGCGGAAGCGACCGTGGCGGCATGGGAGCAGGGCGACGACTGGCTCGACGCGGTCGTCGCACACCTCGATCGCGTGCGGCTCCGTTTCGCCGAGCTGGTCGCCGAACGGCTCCCGACCGTGAAGCATCGACCGCCTGCCGCGACCTACCTCGCCTGGCTCGACTGCCGCGACACCGGCATCGGCGACGAACCGGTGCTCGCCTGTCGCGAGGCCGGGCTGAAGGTGAGCGACGGCAACGACTTCGGTCCCTCGGGCGCAGGCCACGTGCGGGTGAACCTGGCGACGAGCACCGCGATCGTGGAACAGATCGTCGACCGGCTCGCGGCGGTGTTCGGCGCCGACCGCGCCTGACATCCGTTGCTCGAGCGCTCAGGCCCACCACAGCGGGTGGTGCAGCGCCAGGGCGCCGAGCAGCACCACCACGGCGCACTCCGACACCTGCTCCGCCGCGCCCAGCACGTCGCCGCTGATGCCGCCGATCTTGTGGCGTGACAGCGCGCCGACCGCGAGCACCGCCACGAGCGACACGCCGAGCGCCGGCACCGCCCACCAGCCGACGGCGATCCCGCCGAACGCTGCCGCCATCGTGAACGTGACGATGCCGCGAGCGCTGGTCGTCGCCTGGCCGTAGTCGGCCCCGAGGCCCGAGTGTCGGGCGAGCGGCACGACCGCCATCAACGCCACCGCCGCCCCGCGAGCGATCACGTGTGCCGCGACGGCCGACGCGAACAGCGTGGCGCCGCTCGGCATCGACCCGAGCGCGACGGTGCGGACGACGATCGAGGCGCACATCGCGGCCACCCCGTACGTGCCGTGGCGCGAGTCCTTCATGATCTCGAGCCGTCGCTCCACCGTGTACCCCCCGCCGAACGCGTCGGCGATGTCGCCGAGGCCGTCCTCGTGGAAGGCGCCGGTGACGAGCAGACCCGCCGTGACCGCAAGGGCACCGGCCACGAGCGGCGCAGTCCACTGGAAGGCGAGCGCACCGAGCCCGCCTGCCAGGGCTCCGATCACGGCGCCGGCGAGGGGGAACCAGACGACCATCGCCGCCATGTCGGGCGCCCGTCGCAACCGCACGGGCAACCGGGTCAGGAACTGCAGAGCGGCGAACGGCCCGATCGCCGGCAGCCCACCCCGAGGCTCAGTCGTCGGCTCGTCCCCCATTCAGCGGAACCACTCCGCGAACGTCGGGACCTCCGTGATCCCCGCACACGCCATCGCCACCAACGGCACTGCCGCCATCGCTCCCGACCCTTCGCCGAGGCGCATCTCGAGGTCGAGCAACGGCTGCTTTCCGAGTCGCTCGAGCAGTCGTCGGTGGCCTGGCTCCGAGGAGCAGTGGCCCACGAGACAGTGGTCGAGTGCGTCGCCCCGGGCGGTCGCGAGCGGCATGGCCGCAGCGGTCACGACGTAGCCGTCGATGAGCACCGGCAGGTTCCGATGACGCGCCGCGACGATCGCTGCAGCCATGGCGACCAGTTCGGCACCGCCCACCTCGCGCAGCACCTCCAACGGGTCGAGCACGCCGGCGATGCGATCGACGGCGAGCCGCACCGCATCGCGCTTGCGGTCGAGCCCCTCGTCGTCGACGCCCGTGCCGCGGCCCACCCAGGCGGCCACCTCGCCACCCCCGAGCGCCGCGGCGACCGCGGCGGCTGCGGTGGTGTTGCCGATGCCCATCTCGCCCACCACGAGCAGGTCGGCGTCGAGCCCGGCGACGGCGTCGCGCCCGGCGGCGGCCGCCTCCTGGAAGCGTTCGGGCGACATCGCCGACTCGAACCGGATGTCGCCGGTGGGACGGCCGACGCCGACGTCGATCGCGTCGACGGTGGCACCTGCCACCGCGGCGAACGCACTCACCGTCGACTTGCCGGCGCGGTAGGCGGCGAGCATGGCGGCGGTGACGTCGACCGGGTACTTGCTCACCCCGGCGGCCGTGACCCCGTGGTCGGCGGCGAAGATCAGGGCGGCCGGTCGGTGCACCGCCGGCGACGGCGTGCCCTGCCACTCGGCCACCCAGGCGGCCACCTCGTCGAAGCGGGCGAGCGCACCGGCCGGGCGGAGGATGTCGGCGGCGCGCTCGCGCACCAGTGCGGCCGACGGACCGTCACCACCGGGCAGATCGGCGAGCGCGGATCGGAACCACGTCATGAGAGGACCTCCCAGGGGTCGACCAGTGGCAGGGCGCGACCTGCGACGAGGAACAGCGCTCGATCGGCGGCGGCGGCCACGCGCTGGTTGAGACGACCGAGATCGTCACGGTACACGCGACCGAGTCGGGTGTCCGGGTGCAGGCCGAGGCCGACCTCGTTCGACACGACGACGGTCGGCCCCGTCCGCGCGACGAGCGCCGCCACCACCGCATCGACCGCAGCTGCCCGGGCCGACTCGTGGGGGAGGTGATGATGCACGTTGCCCAGCCACACCGTGAGGCAGTCGACGATCACGAGCGCGTCGACCGGCGTCGCCGCGATCGCGTCGGCGAGTTCGACCGGCGCCTCGACCGTCGGCCAGTCGGGGCGCTCGCGCCGGTGCGCGGCCACGCGGTCGCGCAGGTCGTCGTCGAACGGTTCGGTGGTGGCGACGAAGACGACGTCCCCGCCACCGTGGACATGACGCTCGCCGAGCCGCACCGCCAGGGTGCTCTTGCCGCTGCGCGCGCCGCCGAGGAGGAAGGTGATCACGTCGTCGGCTCGATCCGGCAGCCGGCCATCAGTAGTCGATACCGCGCTTGGCGGCGATGCCCTCGTCGTACGCGTGCTTCACCTTGCGCATCTCGGTGACCGTGTCCGCCGCGGCGATCAGCGCGTCGCTCGCATCGCGTCCGGTGACGATGACGCTGACGTTGCGCGGGCGCCCGACGAGCGTGGCGACGACGTCGTCGGCGTCGACCCATCCCCAGTTCATGAGATAGGTGAGCTCGTCGAGGATGACCAGGCGGTGCTCGCCCGCTCGCACGATCGCCGCGGCCTGCTCCCATCCCGCTCGGGCCAACGCCTTGTCGTGTTCGAGGTCGTTCGAGTCCCACGTGAACCCGTCACCGGCGTTCACCCACGTGACGCCGAGGTCGCGGCCCACCTGCTCCTCGCCGACCTTCCAGTCGCCGCTCTTCACGAACTGCACCACCGCGACCTTCCAGCCGCGGGCGATCGCTCGCACCATCACGCCGAACGCAGCGGAGCTCTTGCCCTTGCCGTCGCCGGTGTTGACGAGCAACAACGAGTCGGCACCGCGGAGCCCGAATGGGCGGGGGTCGTCGGTGGGCGGATCGTCGGGCGACATGCCGGCATCGCTCGGGACGGAGGCCTCAGGATCGGGTGTGTCGCTCATGGGCTTGGGAGCGTACCGATGACGCGCTATGGTCGCTTCGCTCGAACCCAGCGAAGTCCGGTTCAACTCCGGCACTGTCCCGCAACGGTGAAGCGTGCGATCCGCACCTGGCAACAGGTGTGCTCGACACGACAAGTCCGGTCGCCTGGCTCGAGCGCGAAGACCAACCCTCGAGGCAAGGGCGGCTCGCGACGGGGAGTTCCCCGTTCGATCCTCAACTTGTCCTCCCGCTCGGAGGACCCGGTGTCCTCCAGAAAGCTCGGAGGATCCGAACCCATGAAGCAGTTCCGCAGAGTCCTGGCGCTCGCCACCGTCTCCCTCGTCGCCCTCGCCGCCTGCGGCGACGACGCCGAGGAGACCACCGCGACCGATCCGGCGGCCACCGCCACCACCGCAGCGCCGGCAGCGACCGAGGAGCCGGCCGACGCGACGACCGCGCCGGCGGCGACCGAGCCGGCAGCGCCCGACGAACCGGTCGGCGACGTGGCCCAGGCCATCGTGAGCCTGTCGCCGACCGCCACAGAGATCCTGTTCGCGATCGGTGCCGGCGACCAGGTGATCGCCGTCGACGACCAGAGCAACTACCCGGCCGAGGCCGCCGCCAAGGCGTCCGCGCTGTCGGGCTACGAGCCCAACGTCGAAGCGATCGCCGCCTACGAACCCGACCTCGTCCTGCACGACGGCACGACCGACCTCGCGACCTCGCTCGACACCCTCGGCATCTCGGACTGGGTGGGCGCGGCGGCGCTGTCGTTCGATGACATCTACGTGCAGATCGAACAGCTCGGCGCCGCCACCGGCCATGTGGCCGAGGCAGCGGAGCTCGTCGCGAACATGCAGGCCGACATCGCCGACGCCGTGGCGTCCGTGCCGGCGCTGGAGACGCCACTCGCGTTCTACCACGAGCTCGATCCCACGTTCTACAGCGTCACGTCGAACACGTTCATCGGCCAGGTCTACGGCCTGTTCGGCCTCCGCAACGTCGCGGACACCGCCGAGGGCACCAGCGACTACCCACAGCTGAGCGCCGAGTTCCTCATCAGCCAGAGCCCCGATCTGATCTTCCTCGCCGACACGAAGTGCTGCGGCGAGACGGTCGAGACCGTGGCCGCCCGCCCCGGCTGGGACGCCATCTCAGCGGTCGCCAACGGCGGCGTCGTCGCGCTCGACGACGACGTGGCCAGCCGCTGGGGGCCGCGGGTGGTGGAGCTCGTGCAGACGATCGCCGACAGCGTCAACGCTGTCGCCACGGTCACGGCAGGCTGACCCCTCGTGCTCGCCGATCCACTCGCCCGGACCGCGACGACCGCACGCTCGGTCGCCGCGCGCCCGGGCAGGTGGTGGCTGCCCGCTTCGCTCGTGTTGCTGGCGGTCGCGTTGTTCCTCGGGGTGATGGTCGGTCCGGCCGGCAACTGGGGGTCGGCCGACTGGAACATCATCTGGAACGTCCGCCTGCCGCGCGTCGTGCTCGCCGGCATCGTCGGTGCCACCCTCTCGCTGTCGGGCGCGAGTTACCAGGGCGTGTTCCGCAACCCGCTCGTCGACCCGTACCTGCTCGGGGTGGCAGCCGGTGCCGGCCTCGGCGCGACCATCGTGTTCGCAGTCGGGCGGGCGTCGACCACGACGTGGTTGATCGACCCGTTGCCGCTGGCCGCCTTCATCGGTGGGCTGCTGGCCGTGCTGCTCACCTACCTCGTCGGCGCGTCGTTCGGGGCGAACCGCAACGGGGTGACGTTGGTGCTCGCAGGCGTGGCCGTCACGTCGCTCGCCACCGCGATCCAGGCGTTCGTGCTGCAGCGCAACACCGAGGTGATCCGCGAGGTGTACAGCTGGATCCTCGGTCGGCTCACGCTGGCGAACTGGGGTGACGTCCGCCTGGTGCTGCCGTACGTCGTGGTGAGCAGCGCGGTGCTGCTGCTGCACCGACGGCACCTCGACGTGCTTCGCGTCGGCGACGACGAGGCGATCTCGCTCGGCACCCAGGTCACCCGGGTACGGCTCGTCGTGGTGATCGCCGCGACGATGGGCACCGCCGCGGTCGTCAGCGTCAGTGGCCTCATCGGGTTCGTCGGCATCGTCGTGCCGCACGCCGTCCGGCTGCTCGCCGGCGCGTCGTACCGTCGGCTGCTGCCGCTCAGCCTGGTGGTCGGCGCCGCGTTCCTGATCCTGGCGGACATTCCGGGTCGGGTATTGCAGGACCCGGCCGAGACGCCGATCGGTGTGGTCACGGCGTTCTTCGGCGCACCGTTCTTCATCCTCGTGCTGCGTACTCGCGGGAGGTCGCTCGGATGAGCTCGCTCGCCTTCGTCGATCTCTCGGTGCGCTACGGCCGCCGCGACGCGATCGCCGGATTCACCGACACGGTCCGGCCAGGGGAGTGGCTCTGCCTCATCGGCCCGAACGGTGCGGGCAAGTCGTCGATCCTGCGCGCGACCGCAGGCCTCGTGCCTCACGGCGGACGCATCGAGGTGGACGGTTCACCGCTGTCGTTGCGCAGCTCCCGCCGACGGGCCGAGCTCGTGGCCTATGTGCCGCAGAGCCCCAACCTGCCCGACGACATGACCGGCGCCGAGTACGTCCTGCTCGGACGGAACCCGTACATCGGCTACTTCGGCGTGGAGAGCCAGCACGACCTGGCGATGGTGGCGAGCGTGCTCGACCGCCTCGACCTCGCCGACTTCGCACGTCGGCCGCTCGGCACGATGAGCGGCGGCGAGCGCCAGCGGCTCGTGATCGCGCGTGCCATCGCGCAGGAGGCGCCGATCCTGCTGCTCGACGAGCCCACCAGCGCGCTCGACATCGGCCATCAACAGCAGGCGCTCGAACTCGTCGATCGACTGCGCCGCGAGCACGGCCTCACGGTGGTGAGCGCGATGCACGACCTCACCCTCGCGGGCCTCTACGCCGATCGGCTCGCGCTCTTGCACCAAGGGCACGTGGTGGCCACAGGGCCGGCCGCGTCGGTGCTGCGGCCCGAGACGCTGAGCGAGTTCTACGGCGTGAGCGTGAGCGTCCACCACGAAGACGACGGCACCGTCGTCGTCGTGCCGCGCCGCACGTCGGCCTGACCGCCCATCCGCCCCACCCGTCGTTGACCAGCGGGCCTCCAGCGGACCGCGCTCAGCGAGCACCGACACGAAGTCTTGACCATGGTGGCGCGGCCGTGCGGGTACCGTCGAGCGCGTGAACGCGCCTCGTCTCGTGCTCCACATGTCGTACCACCCGTGCCGTCTCGATGATCGCACGATCGCGACGAACACGACGTTCCTCGAAGTGCTCCAGGAGTACGGCCACCGATGGCCCGGCCAGATCGATCTCCTGCTCGAGCGGAGCACTCAGCGGCGTCCCATCGAGGTCGTCGAGATGCCCCTCGCCGATCTGCCCGTTCGCCCGGTGGAGATCGATCGCGACGCGCTCCACCCCGGACTGTTCCCGGACGACGCAGTGGCCTACTGCGTGCTCGAGGGCGGGTTCCGTCGCCTCGCCCAGCACGTCTCGCATGCCGATCGTCGCCTCGTCCGCGGCTGCGACGTGCCGGCCAACATCTCCGCCGAGTCGCTCGTCGCCGAACATCGGTCGCTGCCGCGCAAGCTGCGGGCCAAGACGTGGGCTGCCGGCGAGGCGCGCGACCAGCGGCGCGAGGTGTCCGAGGCGGCGGCGCTGCACAGCAATCAGTACCCAGCGTACGACTTCTTCGCTCAGCAGGCCCGCACCCGGCACGTGTTCTTCGACAACCCGTTGCGCATCACCGACCTCCCCAACGCCGTCCAGCGCGCGGCCCGCTTCGAACGATTGCTCGCCGGTGGTCCGCTGCGCCTCGTGTTCGCCGGCCGGCTCGATCGGATGAAGAACCCGGTCGACCTCGCCGACGTCGCGCACGAGCTGCAGGCGCGCGACGTGCCGTTCGAGTTCGACGTGTTCGGCGACGGTCCCCTCCGGGCCGACCTCGAGCGGAAGGTGGCCGGCTACGGGCTGACCGATCGGTTCCGAATGCACGGCTTCGTCGACTTGCGTACGGTGCTCCTGCCCTTCCTGCACGATCGCGCCGACATCTACGTCTGCCCGCACCGCCAGGGCGACCCGAGCACCACGTACGTCGAGATGATGTGCTCGGGTGTGCCGATCGTGTCGTATCCCAACACTGCGGTGCGCCTGATGCGCGACCACCACGGCCTCGTCATCCTCGCCGCGGCGATGACCCCGGTCGCGCTCGCCGACGAGCTGCGCCGGGTGCACCTGCAGCGCGATGCGTTGGTCACGGCGTCGCGCGAGGGCTACGACTTCGGGTCCACCCACACGGTGGAGGTCTGCTACCAGGGCCAGGTCGACCATCTGCTCGAGGTGCACGACCGGGCGAGCGGCATCCGCCGCTGACCCGAACGATCGGGGCGCCGCCCGACCCGGATCAGACCGGGTCGAACCAGTGGTCACCGCCGAGGATGCGATCGGCCTCCGCCGGTCCCCACGACCCACGGAAGTAGGGGTGCACGGGACCGGGTCGGTCGAGCGCCGGCTGCACCACCCGCCAGGTCTGCTCCACCACGTCCTCGCGCGCGAAGCGCCGCGGCGAGCCGGCGATCGCGTCGTCGAGCAGGCGCTCGTAGGCCTCGCGACGTTCGCCGAGGGCCGCTGCGAAATCCACCGCGAGATCCACGTTCTGACTGTCGAGATGGGGGCCTGGTGTCTTCGCCTGCACCGTGAACGTGACCCCGTCGTGCTTGCCGAGCCGGAAGCGCACCAGGTTGCGATGCGGTGCCGGGCCGCCGGCCTCGTCGAACAGCAACGCCGGCGGCTCGCGGAACTCGACCACGACCTCGGTGGCCGACTCGGTGAGCGCCTTGCCACAGCGCACGTACCACGGCACACCGGCCCAGCGCCACGAGTCGATCTCGATGCGCGCTGCGGAGAACGTGTCGACCTGCGAGTCGGGTGCGACGCCCGGCTCGTCGCGGTATCCCACGTATTGCCCGCGCACGAGGTTGGCCGGGTCGATCGGCCGCATCGCAGCGAACACCTTCGCCTTCTCGTCCTGCAGGAACCCGGAGTCGGGTCCCACCGGGGGCTCCATCGCGACGAGGGCGGCCACCTGGAGGAGGTGGTTCTGCATGATGTCGCGGATCGAACCGACGCCGTCGTAGAAGCTGCCGCGGCCTTCGACCCCGATGGTCTCGCTCATCGTGATCTGCACGCTGCGGACGTAGTTCCGGTTCCACACCGGCTCGAGCAGGGTGTTCGAGAACCGGAAGACGAGCAGGTCCTCGACGCTCTCCTTGCCGAGGTAGTGGTCGATGCGGAAGATCCGCTCCTCCGGGAACACCGAGTGCAGGGTGACGTTCAATTCCGTGGCGCTCGCGAGATCGCGACCGAACGGCTTCTCCACGACGATGCGGCCGCGCTCGTTGAGACCCACCGATGCGAGCGCCTCTGCAACCGTGGGGAACATCGTCGGCGGGATCGCCATGTAGAACACCGCGTTCTTGCTGCCACACCGGTCGAGGGCGTCGCGCAGGCCGGTCCACGTGGCGGGATCGGCGTAGTCGCCCTGCACGAGATCGAGGCGCTTCATGAGCGGCTCGATCGCGGACGCCAACGCGTCCGGGATGGCCTGGAGGATCGAGTCGTGGGCGTGTTGGCAGAACGCGGCATCGTTCCAGTCGCTGCGCGCCACGCCGATCACGGGGATCTTCAGCAGCCCACGGTGCTCGAGGTGGTAGAGGGCGGGGAACAGCTTCCGCTTGGCGAGGTCGCCCGTCGCGCCGAACAGCACCAGCGCGTCGGCGACGGGTTGACGGGCCGCGATCATGCGGACGGCCCCTTGGGCACCTCGTGGTGTCCGCCGAACTGCGAGCGCATCGCCGACAGCACCTTGTGTGCCACGTCGCCGCGGTCGCGCGAGTAGAAGCGGTCCCACAGCGCCGAGGCGAGGGTGGGCACCGGTACGCCCTCGTCGACGGCGGCGTGCAATGTCCACCGGCCCTCGCCGCTGTCGCTGACCCGACCGGCGAACGCGTCGAGACCGGGGTCCTGCACGAGCGCCGTCGCCGTGAGATCGAGCAGCCAGCTCGACACGACGCTGCCGCGACGCCACAGCTCCGTGATCGCGCCGAGGTCGAAGTCGTAGCGGTAGTACTCGGGGTGGGTGAGCGGCGCGGTCTCGGCGTCCTTCGCGTGCGACTCCTTGCCGATGTCTGCCTTGGCGAGCACGTTGAGGCCCTCCGCGTACGCGGCCATCAGTCCGTACTCGATGCCGTTGTGCACCATCTTCACGAAGTGGCCGGCGCCGTTCGGACCGCAGTGGAGCCACCCGCGTTCGGCGGTGCTCGGCTCGCCGGTGCGGCCGGGGGTGCGCTCGGCGGTCTCGACGCCGGGGGCGAGGGTGTCGAACACCGGGGCGAGCCGAGCCACGGCGTCGTCGTCGCCGCCGACCATCAGGCAATAGCCACGCTCGAGCCCGAACACGCCTCCGCTGGTGCCGACGTCGACGTAGTGGATGCCCTGCGCAGCGAGCGGCGCCGCACGATCGACGTCGTCGCGATACCAGCTGTTGCCGCCGTCGATGATCGTGTCGCCGGGCGAGAGCAGGGCGGCCAGTCGGTCGACCGTGCTGCCGACGAAGGCCGCCGGGACCATGATCCAGACGTGTCGCGGTGCCTCGAGCGCAGCGACGACCTCCTCCAACGAGGCGGCGCCCACGACCGCCGGCGTACCCGGAACTCCGTCGGGGTCGGCGGCCACCATGGCGGCCACCGCCGCCGCGTTCACGTCGTGGGCGACGCAGTGATGGCCCCCTCGCTGGAGGCGGCGCACCATGTTGGCGCCCATGCGGCCGAGTCCGATCATCGCGATCTGCATGGGTGCAGGTTGCC
>CAUJET010000035.1 GCA_963169665.1 Actinomycetota bacterium
GCCGACGGGGAATGTTTCGTGCTGCCGAACGGGGTGCGGTTGCATGTCGGGGACGAGATCGCCACCCGGCACAACGACCGGACCATCGAGACCGACCGGCACGAGATGGTCCGCAACCGCAACACCTGGACCATCACCGCGCTCAACGACGACTGGACCATCACCGCCCGCGGAACGACCGGCACGGTCGTCCTCCCGGCCGAATACCTGTGCGACCACGTCGAACTCGCCTACGCCATCACCACCATGGGCGCACAAGGAAAAACCGTCGACCACGCCATCACCGTCATCGACATCACCACCGACGTCCGCAACCTCTACGTCCCCATGACCCGCGGCCGCGAAACGAACCACGCCTACCTCACCATCGAAGGCGAAGACACCGCAGCCGACGCGTTCGCCCGCTACCTCACCAACGACTGGATCGACCTCCCCGCCCACCAGCGGGCACAGGAACTCTGGATACCCACGGGCCTTGAACCGGCTCCTCGAACGGCACCTGTGATCAGCGTGGAGGCGTCCAGCATTGGTCTATGAAGCCGATGTGCCCGCAATGCCCGCCGAGACCCTCTCGCGCCAACTCGCCAACGCGTTGTATCGCCGGTGAATCGAGACCCTAACGTCGGAAGGTACGCCGCCAGAAGTGCTTCGGAATGAGAGCGACAGCCGCACGCGTGCTGCGGCCGTCGCTACCCATCCCGTGTAGCGCCCCGGCAGTCGTGCGGACCGTGTGATCCCTGGCGCACTCTTGAGAGTTCGGCGCGAAGGCCGTGTGTCAAGTAGCCGAGAAGAGTATTGACCATCCCCAGGACGCTGCGAGCGACCGACCGCCGGGTGGGTGATTCGCTCAGCGCCCGGTCCTCCTTGCGTGCAATGAAGACGAATGAGGCGTCCGTCCTCGGCCTGCATTCGGCGCAATGAGCCGGCGCCGCTGGTCAAAGTCGCCCGAGTGCCGAATCAGGTGGGGCCTCGAGCGTTGCACGGACCATGCGATCGACAAGATCCACTTGAGCATCCCCCCGTTGGACGGACACCTCGTATAGGAGGAAGTCCATGTCCAACAGCAAGAAGCGGCGGCCGGGTCGGCCGGCGAAGTATCCGCCAGAGTTCCAGCGTGACGCGGTCGCGATGGTGCTCGATGAAGGGCGCAGCATCGCTGATGTCGCCCGGTCGATCGGGGTGGTCGAGGGCACGCTCGGGAACTGGGTCGCCAACGCCCGCCGTGAACGTGCCGCCGGCACAGGTGTCACCGCGGATGAGCGTGCCGAGAACGCACAGTTGCGTGCGGAGAACGCGCAGCTGCGGATGGAGCGTGATCTGCTCAAACGATCGCTGGCCTTCTGGGTGAAGGAGTCGACATCGTGAGCCGCTACGCGTGTGTCGCCGACCAGAAGGCTGCCGGGTTTCCCGGTCACGAAGACGTGCGAGATCGCCGAGGTGTCGACCTCGGGGTTCTATGACGGGTTGAAGCGAGAGGCTGCCGGGCCGACCGAACGGCAGCTCGCCGACGACGCGCTCGTCGAGCTGATCCGGGAGATCTTCGACGCAGCGGACGGCAACTACGGGGTCCCGCGGATCCATCGCGAGCTCCGCAAGGCCGGCGTCGCCGTGAACGAGAAGCGGGTGCGGCGCCTGATGCGTCTGCACGGGATGGCCGGACGATGCATCCGCCGCCGGGTCCGTACGACGTTCCCTGGCCCGGACGGGTTCACGATCCCCGATCTGGTCGGCCGCAGGTTCGCCCCCGGCAAGCCTGATGTCGCGTGGGGTCAAGACATCACCTACGTCTGGACCGGTGAGGGCTGGCTCTACCTCGCGTCCGTGCTTGATCTCGGCTCGCGCCGACTGCTCGGCTACTCGATGGCCGACCACATGCGCACCGAGCTCGTCACCGACGCGCTCGACATGGCGATCGCTGCTCGCGGTGGTCACGTCGCCGGCGTGATCGCACACGCCGACCGCGGATCGCAAGGCGGAATCAACTGGTCGTCGCAACACCTCGATCATGGAGGTGTGTGTTGGGATCGACGAACAAGCAGAAGGCGGTGCGTGCGTATCGAGGGCAGATCCCGTCGCCGGGCAGGCCGACGGTTGCGTGGCGGCAGGACCGTGTCAGGTTCTGGGCTGCGATCGCTCGGGGCGACAAGACCGAGGACGCTGCGGTTGCAGCGAACGTGTCATCCCCGGTCGCGTTCAGGTGGTTCCGTCACGCTGGTGGTGTGAACCCATGTCTGCCTTCCACTGTGTCGGGTCGCTACCTCTCGTTCGACGAACGCGAGGAGATTGCCATCCAACACGCCAATGGGCTCGGTGTCCGCAAGATCGCCCGCCTGATCGGCAGGGACCCTTCGACGGTCTCACGCGAGCTTCGACGGAACGCGTCGAGCCGGGTCTATCCGCCTGAGTATCGGGCGTCGGTCGCGCAATGGCATGCGGAGCGACGAGCCCGGCGTCCAAAGGTCGCGAAGCTCGTCGCCAACGAAGAGTTGCGGACGTTCGTGCAGGACCGCCTCTCGGGCCTGGTGCGCGCCGATGACGGTCGCCAGGTCGGCCCGACCGACACGGAGTGGAAGGGTCGGAACAAGCCGCATCGCAAGGACCGGCGTTGGGTGAAGGGCTGGAGCCCGGAGCAGATTTCGAAGCGGTTGCGGGTCGAGTTCCCCGATGATGAGTCGATGAGGATCAGCCACGAAACGATCTATCAGGCGCTCTACGTGCAGAGCCGAGGCGCGCTCAAGCGTGAGCTCGTCGCCTGTCTGCGCACAGGACGGGCGTTGCGTGTGCCTCGCAGCCGGACACGCCAGCAGGCATGGGCGCACGTGACGCCGGAGGTGTTGATCAGCGAACGCCCGGCCGAAGCCGAGGATCGTGCTATCCCCGGGCACTGGGAAGGCGATCTCGTGATCGGCCTCGAGCGTTCCGCGATCGGCACAGTCGTCGAGCGGACCACACGGTTCACGATGCTGATCCATCTGCCTCGCGAGGACGGCTACCGGCACAAGCACACGGTGAAGAACGGCCCGGCGCTCGCCGGCTACGGCGCGATCACGATGAAGAACGCGCTCGCGGCAACGATGAGCAGCCTGCCCGAACAGCTCCGCCGATCGCTGACATGGGACCGCGGCAAGGAACTTTCTGCGCACGCCGCGTTCACCGTCGAGACCGGCATCCCGGTGTTCTTCGCTGACCCCCACAGCCCATGGCAGCGCGGCACCAACGAGAACACCAACGGGCTCTTGCGGCAGTACTTCCCGAAGGGCACCGACCTCGCCCGTTGGCAAGCCGACGAGCTCGCTGCGGTCGCTGCAGCGCTCAACAGTCGGCCCCGCAAAGCGCTCGGCTGGAAGACCCCGGCAGAGGCCCTCGACGAGCATCTACGCTCCCTGCAACAAGCCGGTGTTGCAACGATCGATTGAATCTGGTCAGTTCCGTTCACGGAAACTGCACCGAGCGCTCGACCGTCACGGCATGGTCGGCTCGATGGGCCAAGTCGGCTCCGCCGGCGACAACGCCGCCATGGAATCGTTCTTCGCTCTCCTGCAGAAGAACGTTCTCGACCGGCAACGCTGGCGCACCCGCGAGGACCTGCGCATCGCGATCGTCACCTGGATCGAACGCACCTACCACCGCCGCCGACGCCAACCCGCCCTCGGCCGGTTGACCCCGATCGAGTACGAGACCATCATCAACCCCGCCACCACCAAGGCGGCCTAACCCAACCCACCTGTCACCAGATCACGCGGCAGTCCCGGACATAGGTCAGATCGGTGACCCAGAGCGCGTCCGGTCGCTCGGCGGTGACACGGCCATGGACACCTCGACATCACCGGCAGGGGTGGAGATCAGCTTCGGGCGGTGCCCGTTGCGTTGCGTCACACGTTCCGGTGAACGTTGACCGTGCTCGGCGCGGATGGTCGAGGTGAGCTCGGCTTCGATCAGTTCTTGGAGTGCGGCGGTGAGGATGTCGCGAAGCGATGTCGCGCGCGTCGCGTCGGTGCCGAGCAGACGCGCAGCAAGGTCGGATACGGCAAACTCGTTGGCGGCCATCGTGCGGTGTCCTTGGTTGCTTGGTCGCTACCGAGAATCGCACGATGGCCACCACCATCACCCCGGCGATGGCCTCCGACACCTACACCACGTGATGGGACTCACCCCGAGCGTCGCTTTCCGGCGGCATTCGTACTGATGCGAGCCGATGGATCAGAGCGCGTGCCCAGTGCTGAGTCGAACGATCAGCAAGGTTGACTCGCATTATTCTGGCCGACGAAGAACTGAAGCGGGCTCGGCGTCACGTCCGGCAGCGCGCTGTACTCGCTCCCGGATGTGCTCGCCTGTGCGACCAACTCCAGGCCGATGGTGACGTCGTGCGCACACCCTCCCGCGAGCGGTGGCAAAACCACCGCTTCGATGATCCGCGCGCCGGCCCCGACATTGACCTCCGTGTGGTCAGCCAACGGCTGGCGGTCGACCGTGACCACCAGGCGACCGAAGATCTGTGCGTCGGTCATGTTGCCGATTTCGACGTCGACCTTCAATGGACCTGACGTCGGGGTGACGGCGCGGTCAACGAAAGCCCAGGTGCCGCTCAGCTCCATTGTGACAAAAGGTGCGGGATCTGGCGGTGGAATCATCCTGGGGCCGATCGCGACGATCAGCAGCCCGACCGTGACGGGAATCAAGGCGGTCATCGACGGATTCGAACGCCAACTCGGGTGCCGCTCATGCGGGACGTCGGAACCAACTCTGGTGGACTCGCGTCGTCTGGCGAATTCTGTCGCCGCGGCGGTGAGGCCCAACGCCACCACTCCGACG
The DNA here is from genome assembly GCA_963169665.1 of Actinomycetota bacterium. Lineage (GTDB taxonomy): Bacteria > Actinomycetota > Acidimicrobiia > Acidimicrobiales > Ilumatobacteraceae > VFMC01. Next base: position 4,813 of record CAUJET010000035.1, read on the forward strand.
ATCACCGTCAATCGACTGAACTTTTCGGTGGCCGCAAAGGCAGCGAGTGCAAGAAGGGGATACACGCCGAGTGATGCAACCGCAGCGAGCGCAGCACGCGACACGACGTTGTAATCGTCCGCCACGCCCATGATGAGCAGCACCAGATGCCCTGGAACGATCAACGCAACCGGGAGCCCCAACCAAGACAGCGGTTGCGGCAGACAGGCGAAGCCGATGAGGGCCATGACAGCGAGCAGGGGAGCGAACGGACCCCTGAAGCTCGGCTCTGCTTTCCGAATCAAGGGATGCGCCGAGCGTCGACTCATGGTCCTGCTCCGTACACGAATCCATCGCGGTTCCGAGCAATTTCGCTGGCTACTCGTACGTCGATTCGGTAAACGTCGATGTTCGTCGAGCTGTAGACGCGGATCGCCCACGGCGCATCGTCGAACTTCGTGACGCTGCCGATTCCCAGGGGCTGGGTTCGAAGCCTGGCAAGTGGCTCGGTCTGATCGACGTAGAACCCGATCAGCGGAAGGTTGTCCGCCTGCCGCCTGTCGATGACGACCCACCGCAGACCTTCGGAGACGGCTTCGCTGAGGAGAGCGGGGTCGATCGGTTGTTCTGCGAGGACGAAGTCCCACAGCCGGTTCGACGACGTGGGCAATGACCATCGCGATCTTGCGATCGATCCGAACCACAGCTGGATCGTTCTGTCGCCGACAACGGACTGATTCTCTCCGTACTGGTCGATGAACCAACGAGCCGCATCCTTCACCTCCTCAGTCGCCGAACGAGTGTCTGAACCGTAGATGTACTGCCCGGGAAAGCGGTACACCTCATTCATTCCGGTCGCAGTGTTGCCGATGAGCACCGCGATGGCTGTGACGGACCACACGGACCGCGCCACCGGCGATCGTCGTCCGGTGCTGTCCCATCGACGGTCGATGGCAATGGCGATCAGGATGGCGATTCCGAGGCTGGTGAATGACCACGTGCGCCTTGCGATCTCCGCACCGGACTCGGAGAACATCAACGGGAACACAGCGAAGTAGGCCATCGAGAAGATACTCATCGCAGCGATCGTGACGTTGCCGAGGAGACGGCGCCGGAGTGCAACGAGCGCCCATCCGGTCACCACGAGCAGGATCAGCGGCGTGAGGTAACCGAGTGCGAGTTCGTAGTTCGGCAGCGTGCTGCCGGCAAAGAGCTTCCGTGCACCTTCCGATTCGTCGGAACTCGATTGCCTGCCCTGACCTGTGAGCAGTCGCATGAGATCGGTCGCCCCGTTGGACACGTACGGCGACACGTAGCCGCGAGTGTTCCTCGCTTGGGTCGCGAACCAAAATCCCGTCAGCGCAGCGACGAACAGCCACCAGCATGCGATCTGGCGGATGACCCTGCTGTCGACGCGACCGAACCATCTCAGTGCTGCGGCGCCGACCGCAACACAGGTGAGCACGATGAGCGTCATGTAACTGGTGAGGTGATGGGTGACGATGACAACAGAGGCGAGAAGCAACCCGAGCCGGCCCCAGCGTCTCCCGAGCGAGCTCGGTTCGTCGAGGCCTCGCAGGAAGGCGGCCAATGCCCAGACCAGCAGCACCAACGCGAAAGACTCATAGGCGAACTGAGAACTGAAGAACCAGAAGCCGGGGCCGATGGAGTACCAGAGCGCTGCGATGCCGCACGAGCGCTCTGAAGCGCCTGCAGATCGAGCGATCTCGGCGACGCCGAGGAGCGCAGCCGCATGAAGCACTGCGATGACGACGGCAGCGATCGTCGTCGTGGAGAGTCCGGTGAAATGGTGAATCGCTGCGGCCATCGAGTGAAGCCCGGGATAGTCGCTGATCACCGTGATCTGGCTGTTCTTGACGAACAGCAAGCCATCCTCGATCAGACGCTCGGTCTGTGTCCAATGCCCGACTTCGTCGAAGTACGCGAGTGCGCCGCGATAGCTCAGGTACTTCGGAATCGTCGAGTAGAGACCCAAGGCGGCGATCAGCAGAAGACGCTCCGTAGATGTGATCACATCCGATGTCAGGCGGATCGCCGCCGGCAGGACGAAGGCCACAACACCAATCCAATACAGGGCAAAGTGGCGTCGCCCGCCGGACACCTCGCGCTCAGCCACGACATAGCTGACGACCAGCAGCGCGCACCCGATTGCGAATCCCCACCACGGAATCGCTCGCCGCACCCGCGCGACGAGTGGCAGCGCTGGACTCGATGGCCATCCGCGCTCGACGTGCTCGGATGCGTCAGCACGCGCTTCCGCACGCGGTCGGCCGTCGAGACGAGTCACTGCATCCGGCAACAGTCACCTCGCGGTGAGCTCGGCAGTCTGTCGATTCTGCAACGTCAGGTGGCGGCGCCCAGCCTTCGTCCAGCGCAAGACGCTTCCGATGGCGAAGCCGCTTCCCGTGACCAGGACGCCCCCGATGACCGCCAGGCCTCGGAGGCCATCAGACCATCGTCCCCTGCACGTTCCGATCGCTGCAGAGGCGATCGCGGCCGGAACGGTCCGCAACAGGTACTCCCGCTCGCTCGCCAACCCGTCGTTCGCACCGAGAGCTGACGTGAGCCTCCCTTTCGAGACGCCTTCGGAAAAGCACCGCTTCACGAAGTACCTGAACGTGCTTCGAGCCGGAGTGACACGATGGTCCACAACGAGGACATCCGGGTCGTGCAGGAAGTGGCGCCCGGGATGGAGACGTCGAGCCCGGATGCAGAGTTCCGTTTCGTCGTTTTCGTATCCGATGGAGAGCGAGCCGACTCTCCCGATGCGAAAGCCGTCGACTCGTTCAAGAACGGTGCGTCGAATCGACATGTTGCAGCCGATGAGGTTTCGAACGTAGGCCGGTTCGGTGGGTGTGCCGGTGTACGTGCAGCCGACCACCCAGAGAAACTCGCCGGGAAACCAGACCGGCCTCCCGGACATCCACCTCGGAATGATCGAGCCGCCGACTCCGAGAAGTTCTGGGTCGGTCGTGAGGCGAGCGTCGATGCGAGCGAGCCACTCCGGTGTCGCACGGGCATCCTCGTCAATGAACGCGACGATCTCGCTCGACGTTGCCCGGACACCGGAGTTCCGAGCGCCGGACAGTCCCTTCGTGGCACTGTTCGGGATGACGCGAACGTGGGGGAACCGGTCCACGGCGCGAGCGAGCAGGTCGTCGTGGTGATCGATGACCAACACGATCTCGTCAGCCGGTCGCATTTGAGTATCCAGCGACGAAATCGCCTCGACGAGTTCGTCCCATCTGGCCTCCGTGTACGCGCACACCACCACAGCGATCGTCGCCGTCGACGAAGCACCGCGCATCGAAGCACGATCTGCTTCGCGCGGGGCGGAGGAGGGCGAGGACACGAGCGTCATGATGCAGACCGTACGGCGGCGGCTCTGCGAAGCACGGCACCCGATCCAGGTGGAAGCCGCCGCCCCGTCCGTTGGCTTCGGTGATCGGCTAAAAAGGGGCCATGGGAGGCGTGTTCGGGCTCGAAGGTGTGGATGCGCCGGCGACGTTGTCGGCGTGTCCGTTCGGTGTGGCGGTACTCGATGCCGAGTTGCGGTTCCTGTTCGTGAACGAGACACTCGCGCGGATCAACACGGTGAAGGCAGAGGCGCACCTGGGGATGCATCCGACAGAGCTGTTTCCGAGCGCAGCGACACGGCGTTGGGTGTCGCTGGCGGAGTCGGTTCTCTCATCGGGTGTCGCAATCGGCCCGGTCCGGTTGGCCTTCAGTGAATTCTCAAGCGCGTACGACGCGACCTATTCGCCATTGGTGGCCGGCTCGGCAGTGCGAGGCGTCGTCGTGACACTCTTCGACGTCACCGAGATCGCAGCAGTCGAGCGACGTCAGACACGGCTGACGGAAGCAATGTCGACGCTCGCTCGTGCGAGGACGCGAGATGAAGTGGCAACGGGCGTGTTGGGCAGCATCGGCGGTGCGTTCGCCGATCGAGTGGCGTTCGGTTTCGTCGACGCCGACGCAGTGACGATCGCTGCGATGTCCGGGTTTCCGAGTGAGGTGGTCGAACGTTTTGCCGATCAGCCGATCCCGATCGACGCGCCGCACGCGGCGTGTGACGCCGTGCGCGAGCGTGCCAGCGTCGTGCTCGACGGCGATGCGTTCGACACCCGGTATCCGCAACATGCATGGTTGCGGCGGTCGACCGGGGACACGGCGATCGCTGCGGTCCCGGTGATGTCGAGCGAGGTGGTACTCGGTGTGCTGCTGTGTGGCTGGTCGGAACCGGTTCGAGGTGCTGCGGTCGACGTCGACCTCGTGGTGTCGATCGCCGCTGTCGCTGGTGGGGCGATCCGTCGGGTCGATCTCGCGGCAGAGGTCGCGGACGATCGGTTCCGTCGGGCGCTGAACGCGTCGGTCGACAGCGTTGCGATCACACGGGCCGTGCGCAACTCGTCAGGCGAGATCGTCGACTTCGTCATCGAGCACGCAAATGAGCAGGGTGTGGATTCATACTCTCGGCCCGTCGTCGACCTCGTCGGGCGATCGGTGTTGGAGTCCTACCCCGGCCTGATCGAGTCAGGGCTCTTCGCACGCTTTCGAGACGTGGTCGAGTCCGGCACGGCATTGATCGCCTCTGAGGAGCGATACGTCGACGCGTTCGCCGACCCGCCGGTGGAGACGTGGCACCAGATGCACGTGGTTCGATTCGACGACGGTTACCTGGCCTCCACGCGGGACGTGACAGCGGAGGTCCACACACGTCGGCAACTCGAATCGGCACGGGTCGTCGCCGAGTCCGAAGCCAGAGCGATCGAGCTGCTCGGCGAGATCGGCGCGCCGACCGCGTTGCCGGTCAGCGACCGGTACACGGTCGCAGCGTCCTATGTGCCAGCGGACGCGGCCACCCCGATCGGCGGCGATTGGTACGACGTGTTCGAATTCGACGACGGCCGCCTCGGGGTAACCGTTGGCGACGTCGCCGGACACGGCCGCGCCGCGGCGGTTGCGATGGTCGAGTTGCGCGCTCTCCTCAAAGCGCACGTGCGTTCCGCAAGACGCCCCGAAACGTGCTCGCCGGCGTGCGTCGCCACGCACGGTCCCTGCCCGACATGGCCACCTGCCTGTACGCATTGATCGATCCCGTCGCACAGACAGCGAACATCGCGTCGGCCGGTCATCCGCCGCCGGTGGTCGCGAGCGGCGACGGCGTGACCGTCGTGCAACTCGACCCCGGACCGCCAATCGGGATCGGTCTGGACGGACGAGACCGTGAAACCACCGTAGAGCTGCGTCATGGCGCGTCGCTCATCATGTACACCGATGGGCTGATCGAGCGGCGACGAGAGTCCCTCGAGGTGGGGCTGTGGCGGTTGCGCGACACCATCGATCCCTACCTCACAGCCCCAGCACAATGCGATCACCTGATACGCGGCCTTCGCCCGGACGTTCTCGAAGATGATCTGTGCACCGTAGTGGTACGCATCGAGTCCGTGGCCTCGTCGCTCGGACGCTAGGTGAACCATGGTCGAGCGCCCGACGCGTGGACCGGGCAGTCAGCAGTGCCGAACCTCTGCGAGCAACCAGCTGTTCGCAAAAACGCTGAGTGTCGACGATGAGACGCGTGCGTTGGGATCGTCCCGTTGGAGGCCGACGTAGTGAGTTGTGCCAGCGCGTCTTCCGAGCATGTGAGCGCGCGTCGCTCGGCCGCAGCCAGGGCAAGGACGCGCCGCCACCGCGCCGAACTCATGCGCCGCTGCGAAGGAGCCGCCGCGCGAACTCAGTGCGGCGACGGAGGATGGAGCGGATGTGTTGCTCACGAGTCATCCCGAGGCGGCTCGGCTTGCTGGTCGCGTGCTGAGAACACGAGCACCGTGGATTGCTGCCCGTTGGTGGAGCACTGCCAGGTCGCGTTGTTGACTTGCCTGCATGACCACTTCCCGGTGTCCTCGAGCCGCCAACTGCTGACGGCGTCGATTCGTACCAGGACCGTTGCGGCTTCGAGCAGTACTTCCTCGATGATGCGTTCCCCGGCTCGCGCAGAGCGAGGTCGGATTGTGATCTGGGTGATCTCGTCAGAAAGGACAGTCGAGGAGGGATCGGTTGACGCCGGATCGGTTGACGATGGATCGCGCGTCGTCGACGACGCAGTTGAGGATGTGGTCGTCGCAGATGGGGTCGGAGACGGTTCGTTGGTCATCGGTCCGATCGATGGAGTTGTCGCCGATGTTCCCGAACCCAATGGATGGGTCGAAGGCGGTGCGGCCGAGGGAGGTTCGCTCGATGCGGTGGAGGATGTCGTTGGTTCGAGCGGAGCCGGTCCCGGTTGCGTGGTCTTGGGGGGTGCTGCGGGAAGTGGCGGTTTGGTCGTTGGCTGGGCGATTCCCGGGCCACGAGGGGTGACCTCGCTCGAGAGATTCCGATCCGTCCCGGACGATCCAGTCGTTGTCGGCTGGACGCTGGACTGGTCGCCTCGTTGTTCACTCGACATGACCGAAGGCGCGGTGGGGTCGGCGAGAGGGCTGGTACTCGTTGCACGCGAGGATCTGTCATTGCCACGACTCGTGGGTGCCTCGCGGTTGGTCGTCACGGCGGGTGGGTCTTGCGGAGTTGGAGCCGTGAGGGTGGCATCGGGTGTTGTACTCATGACTGCTGCCGCGATGGCTGCGATGACCAGGACGCTTGCTGCTGCGGACGAAGCAAGGGTCGTACGGCGCGACTTGCTGCCGTCCGACCATGGCCACCGCAGAGGTGCGCTGAGGAACGCTCGTGGCGTGATCCCGACGAGCGCTGGTACCAACAGGTTGCGAAGCAGTTGGTTGACTTCGATGATTTCGGGCAACAGGGCGCTGCAGCGTGCGCAGCGTTGGAGGTGACGCTCGACGCGATTCTGTTCTCGATTCGAGAGGCGTGACCTGACGTAGCCGCCGAGTGATTGGCGACATTCGAAGCAGGCTTCGGCGGTGGTTGCCGCGACGTGCGTGTTGATGAACTCCTGGCGAAGCCCTTCCCGAGCCCGATAGGCGAGGGCGGACAACGCGTTGGGAGCGAGCTTCATCCGAACGGCGAGGTCGGGGACGGATTCACCTTCGACGTCGAGATGCCACAAGACGGTCTGCCATCGTTCGGGGAGTCGGCCGAACGCTCGGAGTGCCATGGCTCGATCGGATTGATCGTCGTTGGCAGCTGTCGGACGGGATGACAAGTGGAACTCGATCGTCTCGGCGATCGTGCCTGTGAGCGTCTCGTTGGTGTGGCGGTCCGCTCGATCGATACATGCGTGCCGAACGGTGGTGAGCAGATACGGGCGAAAGGCGACGTCGGGGCCGCGTCCAGCGAGCAGCGCTCGAAGCACGCGAGCGAATGCTTCGGCCACGATGTCCTCTGCATCGGAACGCGATCGGGTCATGGCGCGAGCCGCTCGTGCGGCTGCGTCGTGGTGTCGGCGGTACAGCTCGCCGTAGGCGCCTTGATCGCCGTCCCGTGTGTCGACGATGAGCTCGATGTCTGAGCGGCTGTCGACGACGGAGTTCGATGTCGAACCCGACGTCATTCGACGCCCGTGCTTTCTGCGATCCCGCTTCGGCAGGTCAGAGCGTTTCCGGGGCGACGGGTCATCGACTCACCGTACCGACGCGGATGATCGAATTCGATCGACTCGTGCCCCGCCGCCGACGACGAGATTTGTGGGAGTACATCGACGTGTCCGCTCGAGCGATCACGGTGGTTGCGGACTCCCCGGGTGCAGCGATGGCGGCGCCGATGGACGCCAGCATGGGGGTGCTCCACATCTGGGAGAAGAGTTGTCCGTCGAACTGGTGACGCAGGCGGTCCACGATGACTTCGAGTGACCGTTCGTCCTGACCGGTGGCGGCGATCGCGAATTCATCGCCACCGATGCGTGCGACGACGTCATCGGAGCGGAGGGTGTGACGGACGAGGTTTGCTGCACTGACGATCAAATCGTCACCGGCGCTGTGCCCGAACTGATCGTTGACAAGCTTCACTCCATCGAGATCGAGGTAGATGATCGCGAGTCCGACATCGACGCGTTGGACTGCTGGTGAGGCGAACAGACCTCGACGGTTGTAGAGGTTGGTCAGCGGGTCGCGGGTCGATTCGTGGACGAGCTGGTTGATTCGGGCCCGTAGCGCCGCGCAGCTGCGGCAGTCAGAGCACCCTGTGGCTCCGACGCCGGTTTCAGGTTTCGCCGGTCCGGTGCGGTCGGTCGTATCCGACAACGCCGGTGTCGAGGCGCGGCGTTCCCAGGCTTGCGGACGGTTCGGCGGTGCGAGCGTTTCCATGATGGTGGGCGACGTGGGTTGCATGGTGGGTGAAGACATCGCAGCGATGCATCTATGACGTGGAAGCCGCCGAATTCCTCCCGCAATCTCTCGGACCGACTCATTCGAGGGGATGTCGAGCAGATTCTTGATTTTCGCGATCAAGTGCGCACGTTCAGCGTCGATAACTTCACGGACCGCGCGAACGCCGGTCCTAGATCGTGCGAGGATGATATGAGTGCAGTAGTGAACAGCCGAGCGATGGTTCGATCGGGTGGACGAACTGAGAAGCACGGCGGTGGTGTTCGCGATGGTCTGTCGTCCGGGCGGCGTTCGCGTCCTCGCCGTACGTCGTGGGTTGTCCTGCTCGGCGCCGTCGCGGTGTTCGCTTCCACGCTCATCGTCGGCTCGTCGGCCTCTGACGTGGTCCACGCCGCAGGCACACCGGACATCACCCTCACCAAGACGGCCGACGCACGCACGTTGATCGGGTCGAACACGGCCGTTTCGTTGCGTGCCTGCAACCCGAGCGGTCCCGGGAACGGTTTCAATCTCTCCTTTCGTGATGTCGTGCCGGCCGGGTTTGCAGTCGCTGCAGCATCGCCGGCGCCGAGTCGGGTGGTCGTTGATCAGCCGGCGGTCGGTGAGACCACGTTGATCTGGGAGAACGTGTCGGATCTGTTGCTTGGTGCCTGTTCGCAGGTGACGTATCAGCTGGACACGAATGCCGACGGCAACTTGGCGACGAACCCGGTGGGAAGCACGTTCGGCACGACTGCGGGCGCGTATGTGAGTTCGGATGCGTTCACGATCCCGGATTTCGATGCGGCTGGTCAGCCGTCTGGTGACTTCACAGGCTTCGACACGGATGGACCGACGACAACGACCATTGCGGCGTTCATCGTCGAAAAGAGCGCACCAGGTGCCGGCGAGGCCGAGTTGTTGCGAGGCGTCCATGGCGCTGAACCGACGGTGTACACGCTGCGCGTGCGGAACAACCCGGAGTCGGCGACGAACTCGTTCACCGTGGTGGATGTGCTGCCTGCGAACCTGGAGTTCCTTGGTTGCGAGTCGTACACGGCGGCTGGCTACGACGCCGGTGCCGACAACACGGTCGATGCGGTGACGAACGAGTTGGCGGGCAACCAGGTGGACGAGTACCCCGGCTCCGGGCGGCTTGCCATCGGTCCGGCTTTGGCCGGATGTTTCGAGCCGAGCAGTGTGGAGACATTGTCGACCGGTGAGACGCGGGTGACGTGGTCGTCGGCTGCGCTGGGTGTGGCGGCGAACCTTGCTGCGGCCGGTGTGCTCGAGGTCAGGTATCTCGCCGGCATTCCGCTGCGATCCAACACCGATGTCTGGGCGAATGGGAAGCCGTCCGATGCATCGCTCGGCCAGGGCCGCAACCTCGACAACAACACGGGCGCACCGACGTCGGAGACGGCGACCGAGCCGACGGTGACGAACACGGCCACCGCGACCGGCACCTTCCAGGGCCCGTCGACGACCGGCTTCAATCCGACGCTGTCGGACACCGATGTCGAGACGCTGACGTCCGAGGACGTCGTCATCCGCAAATCGACGACCGGCACGGTCATTCAAGGCACCGTGGTGACCACAGTCCTCACCGTCCAGACCGGCGAGTATCGCGACACCCAAGCGCTTTCGATCACGGACACGCTGCCCGACGGTTTGTGCCCGCTCGCCTCGGTCGCATTGTCGGGCGACGCGGACTGCGGAACCGGTGCGGACCCCACGATCGACACGGGAGGCGGCCCCGTGGCTGCGCCGTTCACGAGCGCGACGGAGAACGCCGACGGGACCTGGACGCTCGTCTGGGACGCGAGCACGGTGCCGGGCTTGACTGCGCTGGCAGCGAGTTCGTCGTTGGCGATCACGTTCCAGTCGCGGGTCCGAAGTCACTATCAGGACGGTTTCGCACCAGCACAGCCGGTGCTGAACTTCGACACGATCACCAACAACGTGGCGATGCAAGCGCTCGATTTCCGGCGCGGGGTGATCGACGCGGTGACGGGTGACCCGGAACCGGATGGCCAACTCGATTTCGACACGTCGTCCGCAACCATCGCCGGTGTCGGTCCTTCGATCGACAAGCGGGTGTCGAGCTACTCCGGTGCTCTGGCTGCGGGGAGCGGCGTTGCCGATGGCACGGTCGGGGACATCTGTCGCGACGGTGTCGGCATCACGTGGGCGCAAGGCGATCCCACGCCAGTCGCAGGGTACGGGCCCGGCGACTACATCTGCTTCGACCTCCAAGCCACGTTCCCGAGCGACATCGACGCAGCGGGCGTGAACATCCAGGACCTGCTCCCCCCGGCGTACGACTATGTCGCGGGGTCCGCTCGGCGGGTCACGGGTGGAACTGCGCCCGATACGTTGCCGGCGACCACGGTCAGCGCCCAGCCGGCAGGGACGGCGGACATCGTCACATTCAACGTCCAGGGTACGGGAGCTGTGCCGGCCAGCCCGACAGGACATCGGTTCCACTGGACGATTGCCGCAAAGCTCACCGACCCTGCTGCGGCCGCAGCAGCGGACATCGTGGCGAACCTGATGAAGATGACCACCCGCAACAGCGGTGGCGAAGTCTTCCAGTTCCGCGATCAGGCCGCCGGCGTGTGGACCGAACCGCAAGTGAAGCTCGACAAGAGCAACGACGCAACCGGACCGCTCGACGCTGGTGACGACGTCGTCTACACGGTCCGGGTGTGGAACGACGGCAACGCCACCGCTCGGAATGTGGTCGTGTGGGACCGCCTTCCCGCCGGCATCACCTGTGCAGATGTCGTCACGTCGACGCCTGCCGCAACATGCGGCAGCAACATCCTCGTCTGGGACGCAGCCGACATCCCAACCATCGCCGCCGGCACGAGCCTGGCAACGGCCATCTCTCTGACGTACACGGTCGATCTGCCTGCGAGTGTCGATCCGGGCCGTGCGTACACCAACACCGCCGGTGTGCGCCAGTACGAAGCGAGCGTGAACGGAGCGGATCCCTTCACCTACTTCCCCTCCAGCAACATCGACCCGTCGGTGACGAGCCCGAACACCGGCGCGGCCCACGACACGAGCACGATCACGATTCGTGCAGCCACCGTCGCCAAGGTGCAGCAGTCGGGCGTGAACGAGACCGGCAACACGGGCAACATCGCGCCGGCCACCACGGCCGAGCAGGTCACGATCGGTGAGACCATCACCTACACGGTGACCGCCACGATCCCCGAGGGCACCAGCGTCATCGACGCCCGGTTCGAGGACGCCCTCGACGCCGACCTCGAGCTCGCCGCGACGCCCACGTGGGTGTTCGCGGGCGTGCCGAACGACCCGAGCTGGACGATCCACGCCTCGACTCCGGCGATCGGTGGCACCGGCACCATCCGGCTCGACCGTGCCGGCACCTACACCAACGCCACCGGCTCGGGTGACGACACCCTCGTGGTGACGATCGTCGCCCGGGTCCGCAACGTCGGCGCCACCGCGATCGCCGACACGACCCCGAACACCGGCACCTTCTCGTGGCTGCCGGACAACGTCGTCGGCACGACCCGCTCGAGCGTGACCAGCAACTCCGTGACCGCGACGGTCCGTGAGCCGTCGATCACGCTGGCCAAGGACGAGAACGACACCGACGACATCGTCGCCCCGAACGACTCGCTCACCTACACGCTCACGGTCGGCGCCGCCTCGGGCACCAACCGCAGCGCAGCCCACGATCTGGTCGTGGTCGACACCATCCCTGCAGGGATCACCGTCGTGAACGGCGGCGTCCCGGTCGCCGACGGCGGCGCCGTCAACCCGGACGGCGGCATCTGGAACCAGGGCGCGCGCACGATCACGTGGAACACCACGACGACCGCCGGCAAGCTGACGACCATCTCGCCGGGCAGCAACACGACGCTGTCCTACGCCGTCGTGGTCGACGACCCCGCCGTCTCCGGCTCGGTGTTCACCAACAACGTGACGGCCTCGGCCACGAGCATGCCCGGCGTCGTCGCCGGCGAACGCACGACCTATTCGGCCAACGCGACTGACACGGTCACCGCGCCCCTCGCCTCGATCGCGAAGAGCGTCAGCCCCAGCCAGGCCACCGTCGGTGACACCGTCACCTTCAGCGTCGACGCCACGGTCCCCGCCGGTGTCACCGCCTGGGACCTCACCGTGCTCGACACCCTCCCCGACGGTCTCGACTTCCGGGCCTTCGGCACTTTCACCTACACCGGCACGAGCACGAACTGCCCGTCGCTCGCCGGCGCCCAGGGCATCGCCGGGCAGACCGCCAATGGCGACGGTTCGACGATGGTCGGCTTCTTCGTCGACGACTTCGTCGCCCCGTCGAGCAACCCCTGCACGATCCGCATGACCTACACGGCACGGGTGGACGACCTGTACGTGCCGGAGAACACCCCGGTGTCGGCGGGTCAGACGCTCGTGAACAGCGCCCGCGTGTACTGGAACTCGCTGAACAGCGTGTCGTCGGTCCCGGCCACCCCGCCGGCCCCCGGCGGCTACACCCGCAACGCCGGTCCGGCCACCGCGACCGTGACGGTCCGCGAGCCCGTGGTCGTCATCGACAAGGACGTCTCGCAGGCCCCCTGTGACGCGACGCCGGGCAACACCGGCGACAACGACATCTGCAACACCGACGTCACCGGCACGGCGTACACGTACACGCTGACCATCCGCAACACCTCGGCCACCTGGCCCGCCCACGACATCAGCGTGGTCGACGCCCCCGACGCGGACCTCGTCAACTTGACGGTGCCCCCGTCGTCCGGCGTGATCACCGTGGTCGACGGCACCGCCCCGAACCTCGAGTGGCTGATCAGCACGATCCCGGCCAACGGCACCGTGACGATCACCTACACCGCCGAGCTCGCGGCGTCCGCGTCACTGAACGACGGCGAGACCATCGTCAACACGGCCGACGTGCCCACCTACTTCGCCCAGCCCGTCGCCACCCGCACCGGCGACCCGTCGGCCGACTGGCGCACCTACGGTCAGGGCGGCGCCGGCGGTGACGTCACCGCCGACACGGTCACCATGACCGTCGGCTTCCCGCACGTCACGGTCGTCAAGACCGCGCTCGACGACGCCACCGATGCCCGGGTCGGCGAACCGTTCACCTGGCGCATCGTCGCCACGAACAACGCCACCGAGCCCACCGCGGCCGCGTTCGGCGTGGACGTCGACGACATCCTGCCCACAGGCTGGGTGTACCAGACCGGTTCGACCAGCATCGTGACCCCCTACGGCACGGTGACCACCGACCCGGTGTGTACCCCCGACTGCGCCACCCCCGGCGCGACCCTGCAGTGGACGAACCTCGTCTCGGGCGGCGGTCAGCCGCTGAACCCGGGCGCGAACATCACCATTACCTTCGATGCCACACCGCAGGCCTCGCTGCTCACGGTCGGCACCACCGGCACCTTCGCCCACACCAACACTGCCGGCGTCGACGCCGACGATGCGCGGGGCGCCACCGGGAACGCCGACGGCCCGTACGTGGGTCCTGATTCGAGTGCCGTGGCCCGCATCCGCCAGACCGACCTGTCCGTGACGAAGGTGCCGAGCGCCGGCCCGTACTCGTTCGGCAGCGACGTCAACTGGACGATCACCGTCACCAACGCCGGCCCGGACACGGCCACGGGCGTCACCGTCCAGGACCTCCTCCCGATCGGCCTCTTCTACGTGAACCAGGTCAGCGCAACTCAGGGCAGCTTCAACAGCGGCACCGGCACGTGGACGGTCGGCACGCTGACGTCGGGCACGACGGCCACGCTGGTGATCCGCACCCGGATCAACCAGATCGGCACGATCACCAACCGTGCCGAGGTCCAGACCAGCAACCAGTGGGACGTCGACTCGACGCCCAACTCGGTGACCGCCGTGGCCGACGAGGACGATGACGACACTGCGAGCATCGTGGCGGTCTCCACCGGCCTCGGCGACTACGTCTGGTACGACATCGACGGTGACGGCACCGCCGACGCCGGCGAGCCCGGCATCCCCGGCGTCCGCGTGCTGCTGGAGTCGGAGGGCCTCGACAACACCTTCGGCACCGCCGACGACTTCTGGGGGCCCGATGGCGTGTCCGGCGGCGGTGACGACATCACCGTCACCGAGCTCGTCACCAACGGCACCGGCTTCTACGGGTTCTCCAACCTGCCAACCGGTGACTACCGGGTGGCCATCGACGTGTCGACCCTGCCGGCCGGCATGGTCCAGTCCTACGACGACGGTGGCCCGCTCGACGACCGCTCCGGCATCGTGACGCTCAACTCCAGCGCCGGCTACCTCGGGGCCGACTTCGGCTACACCGGCAACGGCTCGCTCGGCGACCTCGTGTGGCTCGACATCGATGCCACCGGTGGCGCCACGCAAGGGCCCGGCGAACCCGGGCTCGAAGGGATCGACGTGACCCTCGTGTGGGGCGGGTTCGACGGCGACCTGTCGACCATCGCCGACAACATCACCTACCCGATCGACACGACCGACGCTGCCGGTGCCTACGGGTTCACGCGTCTGCCGGCCGGTCCGTACCGGGTGACCGTCGACGCTGCCGACCTCCCGGCCGGCACCACCCCCACCTACGACCTCGACGCCACCGCCACCCCGCACGTCGCCATCACCAGTCTCAGCTCCGGACAAACCCGCACGGACGTCGACTTCTCGGTCACCGGGACCGGATCGATCGGCGACCGCGTCTGGCTCGACCGCGACAACGACGGCGTGTTCGACAACGACGAGGCCGGCCTCAGCGGCATCGACATCACGGTCGTCTGGCACGGCCCCGACGGCGTTCCCGGCGGCGGCGACGACGTCACCTACACGACCACCACCGACACCACCGGCACCTACCTGGTCGATGCACTGCCCGCTGGATCGTACTCGGTCACGATCGACAGTAGTGACCTTCCGCCGGGTGTCGAACCGACCCACGACCTCGACGGGACGGCAACGGCCCACACCAGCGCGGTGACCCTCGGCGCTGGGCAGGATCGAACCGATGCAGACTTCGGCTACCGTGGCCTCGCCTCGGTCGGCGATCGGGTCTGGTTCGACATCGACGGCGACGGAGCCAGCGCTCCCGAGACCGGCGAGATCGGACTCGCCGGCGTCACCGTCACGGTCACATGGGCCGGCATGGACGGCGCCCTCGGCACCGCTGACGACGTCGATTTCACCACCACCACCGACGCAACCGGAACCTACCTGGTCGACGCCCTGCCGTACGGACCAGTCCGAGTGAGTGTCGACCGTGACGATCTCGCCGGCTTCGAGCCGACGTTCGACGGGGACAATCACGCCACCCCCGACGTCGTCGTCATCGTGCTCGCCGCTGATGACGCGGGCACCACCACCATCGACGAGGCGAATCGCCGTGACGCTGACTTCGCCTACACCGGCACCGGCTCGATCGGTGACCTCGTCTGGGAAGACCTCGACGCCGACCGCACCCGCAACGGCACCGAGACCGGCATCGACGGTGTCGACGTGACCGTAACCTGGGTCGGCCTCGACGGCACCGCCGGCACGGCCGACGACGTCACCTGGACCGTCACCACCGCAGGAGGAGGCGCCTACGTCATCGATCGGCTCCCCGCCGGAGCATTCATCGTCAGCATCGACCCGGCCGACCTCCCAACGGGCTCCGCGTCAACCCATGACGTCGACGGCATCGGCACCGTCCGAACCAGCACCGTTCCGCTCAACCCAGGACAGGACCGCTCCGACGTCGACTTCGGTGAACGCCCGCAGGCCGACCTGAGCATCGACAAGTCACACACCGGTTCGTTCGAAGTCGGACGCAACGGCGTGTACACGCTCGCCGTCCGCAACGCGGGACCCGCCACAGCGCTGACACCCACGGTCCAGGACGTGCTCCCAGCGGGGCTCAGCTACATCTCCGCCACCACCACCGGCGGCGCCTGCGGCGCCACCGGACAGACCGTCCGCTGTGATCTGTCCACCATGGCTCCGAACACGACCACGACCATCACGCTGACTGTCTCAGTCGGTGTCGCCGCCGCTCCTGGAGTGGTGAACACCGCCACTGCGGCCAGCCCGACCGCAGATCCCGCCCCCGGCAACAACACCGACAGCGACCCGACCGACGTCCCCGTCGCGGACATCCAGATCACCAAGACACTCGATGGCGCTCTCGTACGAAACAGCGTCGCGACATACATCCTCGAAGCGACCAACCGGGGCCCGAGCGTCTCGGGCGGGCCTGTCGTGATCACCGACGATCTGCCACCGGGCCTCACCTTCGTCGAGGCCGCCGGGGTCGGTGCTACCTGCACAGCCACCGGACAGCTCGTCACCTGCCGAACGCCAGCGGCGCTCGCAGTCGGACAGATCGCCCGGATCGAACTGAGGGTCAGGGTCACAGCAGCCCCAGGCACGCCGATCGCGAACACCGCCAACGTGGTCACCGAGGCAACACCTGGGATCCCCGTTCCGTTCGACCCGACCCCGGACAACAACAACACCACCACACCCGCAACCCCGGTGGTCCCGGCGAACCTCCCCTCGACCGGCGCAACCGTCGCACGCTGGCTACAACTCGCAACCCTCGCCATCAGCCTCGGATGGCTCACCGTCCGATTCAGCCGCCGCCGACGACTCGCGCCCTGAAGCAATCGATCTCCTGGTGACCGGTCCCCACGGCCGGTCACCAGGACTTCACCAGAACCCGCCGCACCATGACACCCAAGCGACAACACATTGCAGCGATCCTCGCCCTCGCCAGCCTCATCGTCCCCACCTGGGCCGCCACCGCAGCCGGAGCGTCACACGACCACGCACCGAGCGCGCCATCCACACCGCCGCCCGCGACCGCCGACGACACGAAGAACACTCCGTCCTCGACCCAGCCTCACACCCAATCAAGTGGTCACCTGATCAGTCCCGACAACACGACTGCCGACAACACGACTGCCGACAACACGACTGCCGACAACACGACTGCCGACAACACGACTGCCGACAACACGACTGCCGACAACACGACTGCCGACAACACGAC
>CAUJET010000036.1 GCA_963169665.1 Actinomycetota bacterium
GGGCGGCGCGGGGCCCGACGGGGGGCCGGGGCTCCGCCCTCGGGGCGCGGGCCCCCGGGCGACGCCGGCGTCACCCGTCAGGCTGGGCCCCGAGTACCGCGGGGCTTGACGCCGGCGGCGTGGTGGCCCAACACGGCACCCGGCCCGCTAGGCCGGCCACGGCACCCACCGCCGGTGGTCACGGCACGCCGGCGGCGCGTCGCTCAGCACATCGACGTCCCGGAGTTGCTCCCGAGATCACTCCCGACCACCGGACCTCGTCCGGTCTGCTCGCCGAACGGTTGGCGGGCAGACCGGATGTGGGCCGGGTCAGTCAGCGGTGGGGTGTGTCTCGGTGTCGAGGGTGGCGGCGGTCCACTCGTCGGGTGTCCAGCCGCTGGCGATCAGCGCGTCGAGGTAGTCACGGCACTGGCTGCTCGACGCCGACCAGTACATGCGGGTCTCGGCCAGTCCGAGCGCGACCGCTCCGGCCACACGGGTCAACGCCGCGGTGGTGTCCGCGCCGTCGAGGAGGTCGGCGCTGGTGGCGTCGCGGGGTTGTTCGTGACCGAGGATCGTCGCCGCGAACACGATCGCTTCGCGTCCGGCTTCGAGCACCACAGCCCGGAGCGCGAGCCGCGTCAGGTCGGTCTGCGCGAAGCCGCCACGGGTCTTGGCGAACGTCTCGGTCGCGTGCGCGAGTCGGGCGAGGCGGGCCTTGCGTTTCGCGTGGGAGTCGTCAGTGTTCGCCCGGCGCGTCGGGGTCCGATCCGACGCGAGGTCACTCGCCCCGCTGCCGGTCGCGACACGTTGCGGGTCGTGACGCCGCGGGTCGATGCACACGTCGAACACGTCCGCTCCGTCACCCCACGACGTCGAGCGGACCACAACCGCATGACACGGCTCGGCGGTGTGCGCGCGGCATCCGTCAGGGTCGAACAACTCGCCCAGCCGTCGGGCCTTGTCGGGCGGCGGCTGCTCGTCGCTGTAGACGGCGGGGAGGGTGGCGGAGACGCGATCGAGTGCGTGGCGATAGTTGTCCTGGCGGCGCTGCGTTTCCCGATACGCGGTCACCACGCGAGTGGGGTCCTGCCAGGAGCGGCCTGCGAGTTGTTCGCAGACCTGTTCGAGGTGGTCCGGTCCGAGGTCGGCGAGGGACGCGGCGGCTTCACCCGCGGCGATCGACAGCTCGCCGGAGTCGAGCGCGCCACGCCACCGGGCGGGCAGGATCGTGACGGCCATCCGGGCGCGGACCCACGATTGGGATCGGCCGATGCGACGGCACAACTTCGATGGGGTCAAGCCCGTCTCGAGCGACATCAGCCGCTCGATGGCCGCGACTTCCTCCGACAGGGTCAGGTCGCTGCGATTCGAGTTCTCCGACAGGCCGACCTCGATCACACCCACCCGTGTCATCGATCGGACCACCGCCGGCACTTCGGTGACTCCGGCCTGCAGACCTGCGGCATGGCGGCGTCGTCCCGCGACGATCAGATACACGCCCTGGTCGTCGGCGGGGAGCACGACGAGCGGTTCGATGATCCCGTGCGCCCGGATCGATCGCGTCAACTCGGTCAGGTCGCCGAGCGTGTGACGCGGGTTGTCGGGGTGCGGGGCCATGTCGGCCAGGTTCAGCCAACACAACTCCGGTTCGAGCTCGACGCTGTTGCCGTCGTCGACCAAGGCGTTGTTCGTGGGGTCGGTGATGGTCATGGTGTTCCTCCTTGTTGTGATGCCGCGATGGTCTGGATCCATGGGCATGCCGGGGTGTCGGTGGCGACCCGATGGGGGTCGATGTGGGCACAGGTGTCATCCGACGCGCGGACCCACACCTCGCCCTGTTCGATCACCACATGGCGAGCGGCCGTCATCGCGACGCCGAGTGATCCGGTGTGCACGTGCTCGACACCGTGACGATCCACGACCACATACGTCGGGACTGCCGCAGTGTGGACGTGGAACAGCACGGGCTGCCCGCCCGGAGCCACGCACGACGCAACCACTTCAACCTGCGCCACGACTCGACCTCCTCTCCGTGCGCTGACTGAACCTCGGCCGAACGTGGCCGGGGCTTCGCCCTCCGGGTGGCGGGTCGCCAGCGGGTGTCGTGTCAACCCGAAGGGCTCGGCCCCGAGGAACGAGGGGCTTGACACGGCGAACGCCGGCGACCCCAACGGCACCCGCCGCAGGGCGGCAACGGCATGCCCGTTCAGTCGAGCTGTCACGCCGAGAGTGGTTCGTGGGTGGGATCACTCACATGGAGCCGCACGACGCCAACGGGAGGACAGCGTGATCCCCGACCCCGCCACCCGCGCCTGCATCACTGCCGACGAAGCTTTCGCTGAGCTCGGCATCGACCGGACCACCGGGTACCGCGCCATCAAAGAGGGCACCTTCCCCGTGCCGGTCATCCGCGTCGGCCGGCTCATCCGCGTTCCGACCGCTGCGCTTCGACGGCTTCTCGACGCCGACGAGTCCGAGCTCGAGAACCCGATGGTCATCCACCGGTACGATGAGCGCCCCACCTCCCCGGCGTCGGCGACACCGACGCTCCGGCTGGTGCCTCGGCCCGAGCTGGCCCACCAACGCACGCAGGCCGCACCGCGGCCCGAACGCAACGGGGGCCACCCATGAGTCAGCGAGGCGGCATCTATCGCCGGGGAAGCACGTGGACGGTCTTCTGGCGGACCGATTCGGCGCAGGGACGCAAGCAGCACACCAAGGGCGGGTTCCGCACCAAGAAGGAAGCCCAGGAGTTCCTCACCGAGACGCTTGCTGCGATCCAAGGCGGCGTCTTCCGAGAGCCTTCGAAGGTCACGCTCGGCGAGTTCCTCACCGAGCGCTGGTTGCCAGCGCGCGAGATGGCGGTTCGGCCGAGCACGTACGCGAGCTACCGGGGGCTCGTCGAGCGCCACGTGATTCCCGAACTCGGGCACGTGCAGATCCAACAGCTCTCACCTGACCACCTCGATCGGTTCTACGCGTTGCTCGTCGATCGCGGCCTCGCGTCGAAGACGGTGCGGAACATCCACGTGCTCATCCACCGAGCTCTGCGCGACGCCGTTCGGAAGAACCTCGTGCCTCGCAACGTCGCCGACGCTGCCGATCCGCCGAAGCTCAACCGGGCCGATCGCGACGAGATGAAGACGTGGACACCGGAGCAGCTCCGCGAGTTCTTCGACGGCATCGCTCACCATCGCCTCGCGGCGGCGTACGTCCTCGCCGCGACGACAGGCATGCGGCGGGGGGAGGTGCTCGGTGTCCGGTGGCGCGACCTCGACTTCACGGCTCGCCGACTTCACGTTCAGCAGACCGTGCTGTCAGTCGAGTACAAGCTCACCTTTGGCCGACCGAAGACCAAGCGCGGCGAGCGGAAGATCGCGCTCGATCCGGAGACCGTCCGGGTCCTCCAACGGCATGGGCGCGAGCAACAACGCGAGAAGGCGCTTCTCGGAGCTGGCTACAACGATCACGACCTCGTGTTCGCCCGCGAGGACGGCGCGCCCGTGCATCCCGACTACTTCTCGCAGACGTTCGATCGGACGGTGAAACGGCTCGAGCTGCCGAAGATCCGGTTGCACGACCTTCGGCACACCCATGCCACGCTCGGCCTCGCCGCCGGCGTCGATGCGAAAGTGATGTCCGACCGCCTCGGCCACGCAACCTCCGCCTTCACACAGGACGTCTACATGCACGCCATCCCGGCGGTCGAGGAGTCCGCCGCTGACCAGATCGCCGGCCTCGTGTTCGGAACGGATGCAGACACGCAGCGCTGACGCACCAAGCCCAGCGCTGTCAGTCACATGTAGTACTTGAACTGAGGCAATGGATCGACATCCTCGGGCGTCTCGCGAAGGATTTGCCCTACCAACTGAGAGAACCGGATGGTGATTGGTAGCGCACCGCCGAGTTGCGATGAGTTCCAGTTGAGCTTCGTGAGCGCCAACACCTCTCGGAGCAGGTGCTCGCGACCGGAGTCCTGACCGACATGGTCCGCGACCTCGATGGGCGCCGGTACGTGCATGCCGTGAAACTCGTTCAGCGCCGGCACGAAGCCAGTGGTGTAGAGGAAGTCGAGGTTACCGATCGTGAATCGGGTGCCGCGGAGCGGTGGGTACTTGCTCAGAGGCAGGAGCCGCACGCGCGACTGCCGGCCGAGGGCGAGCATGTCGAGCCGGTGGGTTACCCCATCGGCGCCAGCACGGAAACCCTCGCGCTCCTCGGGCCAATAGCGAGACGTCTTGTGAACAACGACGCGAGCTGGCGTGCGCTTCATGACCTGTTGGTATCGAGCGAGCGCGGTCGTCATGAGCAGCTCGGCTTGCTCTCCCGACAGGTGAGGGCTCTTGGTCCCCATCTTCACCTCGTCCCACTCGAAATCCGGACCACGGAGCACGAGGCCCTCACCGCGATCGTCGAACGCCTGCGCAAGGCTGGTCTGCATGCGTGCACCGGCGTCGAGAGGTCGGAAGAATCCGACGCCGATGTAGCAGGTGTTGTCCGTCAACCCGACCGGGCTCCATGGGTAGCCACCGGCCTTGGTGTAGAGACCAGTGCACACGTTCCATGCGATACGCGAGAGAGGTGTGGTGTCGCGGCCTTCGATGGTGGCGTCTCGAAGGAACTGCGTCGGCAGGCCCCATCGCATCGCTGCGCCTTTGATGGCTCGTCGTAGATCGCGGAACGAGTCGGTTCCCTTCGATGGCGACACCCAGGTTCCAACTTGCCGAATGAGATCCTCAGGCAACGCGATCACGACGACGTCGGGCCGACGATCACGTTGGGCGATGAGGCGCAGCTTGTCGTCGAGCAGATCCCGAACCGCGTCGAACTTCGCTCGCTTCCTCTCGTGTCCGAGTGCCAGGCGGAGCTCCCCCTGTGCGAGGACCTCGTTCCAGCCCGAAGCGAACTCGAGTCGCGAGAAGAAGCCTCGGTCAGGGTGCCAACCCGGGAACTCGGGGGTCTTGTCGGTACCACGGACACCGTCAGCGATTCCGGTAAGCCACTTCTCGGCGCGCTCGATGTTTTCGCCAGGCCCGATCAAGGCGAGCCGCACGACCTCCGGGTGGCGCGAAGTTTGATAGGAACCGGGCCCGTATCGAGCGATGCCAGATCGGGGGCTGACGTGCTTGCCGCCATTGGCGAACTCGAGCAGGGGCTCGTCGAACCACTGACATTTCATCCACCCCGTAGCGGGTCGACCGTCACTCGTCGAAGTCGTCATGTGGAGCCTCCCAATCGCCAGCGTCTTCCTCCTGTGGGTTTCCTTCGGCCCAACTGAACAAGTCGTCGACGAAGTGCACGTTAGAGAAGGGCATGGCGTACTCCGCCGGGATGCCGGGCCACTCGATGGAGGCTTCCAGCATGGATGTCGCGACCACGAGGGTCGAGCTTTCGCTGAATCGCAAACTCATTCGAGAGGACGAGTCCGAGAGATAGTCGCGCCAGAACTGCATCTCGCCGAGGAGGTCGTAGTTGAACAAGCGCGACTTCCGGCTGGTAACCCTTCGACCTACTGCCTTGCTCGGATATGGAGCCTCGCCGTCGAGGGTGAGGTGAAGCTCTGGACGCATCGCCAGCGCCCAGGCCTCGGTGTCGGGGTCGAGCAGAACGAACTGCAGGCTCACGCCTCGATGGAACCAGTGGTTGCGCGTAGATCCATCCGACTTCCGCGTCGGTTGCCAGACGACCTTCCTGGTTGCGGACGCCGCATTCAACGGCACGTAGCTGACGGATCGAGGGGTGCCGACGCGCTCAGCGGGGAAGTAGTACCGATGGTGTTCCTTGTCGAGTCGCAGACCACGGTGCCCAGTGAGCTTGTTGAGGCAACGATTGAGCATCTGTTGCACAAGCCGGAAGCGATCCTGATCGGTGATCCAGTCCGACATCGTGTGCCGCTCGGTCGATGCGCGATCGACGTCGTTTGCGAATGGCCCATCCCGGTCTCGGAGATCTTGGAACGCCCACAGCCGCTCCCCGTGAAGGATGAACGGGGCGACGTACGGAGACCGTGCGCGACCGGTGACGTCACTCGGGTAGCGGGCGCTCGTCGTAGCGCCGTACAGATGCCTCGGCATGCGCTCGACAGGTAGCAGCGTTGAGTACAGGACGTCCTTAACAGGTTCGGGAAGAACCTGCGGGTCCTCAACGCCAGCGCCCAGTCGTTCCTGCACCCAGTGCTCGTGCGTCTCCTTCATCGCCTGCAGCCGTTCGACCGAGTACACGGCCTCCTGCGAGTCGACGAGTTGATGGTGCTCCTGGCAGAGGAGCATGAGGTTCGAATAGCGGTTGCGATCGCTTTCTTCGATTGCCGCGAGTCCTCGCGGACCGTCGCGTCGTTCGGCCACGATGTGCGCTATCTCGCCGAGGACGATGACCTCGCCGGTCGCCGGCTCGACGACCGTGAGAAGGCGCCGACAGCCTTCGAAGGCACATCGGTCGCCCGATCGCTGCGAGACCCGCCGCTGTTCTGCCACTGCCACGCCCATGTGAGACCACCTCCAAGTCGCGAGACTACGGAGGGGGTGTGACATCAAGCTGGCTGCGCGGCGCCGTGGGATGCGAGCGGACCCCGTACGCACTCGTCGGCGTACGTCGTGCTTACTGTCAAGTGTCGGTACCCGCCTGACAGTTCGTGTTCGGTACCTACCTGACAGTCGGTGTGGGGTTCAGGCGGCGTTGATCCGCCGTGGGCGGCCGCCGGGGTTGGCGAGCGCGCCGTGTTCGCGGGTGCGGTCGTGGCGGACCTTGTGGCGGCGGATCAACTGCTCACCGATCGCGATCTCGACGTGGTCGCCGACGACGGCAACTTGGACCTGGCGACGCCGATACGCGTTGCCGACCCGATAGTTCGCGCCGGCGAAGCTCACGTTGCCGGACGAATCGACCTTGCGGGTCACGGTCACGATCGACGCGGTCGGACGAGCCTCGCGCTCGCGGCCCCGTGTCTGGCGGGCCATGCCAGCCGGCTGCTTGATGGGATCGTGCCGGCGGGCGTGCGTCGCGACGAGCACACCACGGTGATGGATCTGCACCAGCGCGCCATCACACACCACGTTCACGTCCTGGCCGGCCAACCACACTCCGACCTTGTAGTGCGCCGACGCGAAACTGATCGTGCCCTTCGCGGCGACGCGGCGAGTCGCGGACGCCGGCATCGACCCGGCAGGGTCCGCCGCGGCATCGATCACCGGTCGTGCCCGTTCTTGACGGGCGAGTTTGAACCGATCCCACGGCGTCGCCATGCCCAACGACTGATGCGGCCGGACACGGTTGTAGTGCTCCACCCAGTGATCGAGTTGGGCCTGCGCGTCCGCGATCGAGTCGAACACCTTGCCGTTCAAGAACTCGACGCGCAGCGTCTTGTGCCACCTCTCGACCTTGCCCGTCGTGGTCGGCGAACGAGGCCGGGTCAAGATGTGCTTGATCCCGTTCTCTCGACAGAT
>CAUJET010000037.1 GCA_963169665.1 Actinomycetota bacterium
CGAGCAGCATGCCCTTGGGCACGCGGGCGCCGATCTCACGGAAGCGTTCGGGCATGCGCAAGAAGTCGACGACCTCGGTGATCTCCTGCTTCACGCCGTCGTAGCCGGCGATGTCGGCGAACGTGGTGGACGGCTTGTCGGGGTTGAAGGTCTTGGCCCGGCTCTTGCCGACCGACATGATGCTGCCCGCCTGGCCCATGGCCCGGCGCTGCATCCACACGAAGAAGCCGATGAGGAGCAGGAACGGCAGCAGCAGTCCGGCCCAGCTCCAGAACCAACTGGTCTGCGGGGTCTTGAAGTCGAGATCGACGTTCTGCTGACGCAGCAGGTCCTCGTCGGCCTCGCTGAGGCCACGCTGACCGCCACCCGTCGCGGTGAACGAATCACCGTTGTCGAGTTCGCCGGTGATGCGGTTGTTGGTGTTGTTGACGACGACGCTCTTCACGTCGCCGCGCTCCACGAGTTGGATGAACTCGGTGTAGGTGAGCTGGTCGCCTTCCTCGGTCGGCCAGAACCGTGGCAGCACGAACATCGCCACGAGCACGGCGACCATGACCGGCAGGGTCCATCGCGGCCAGCCGGCGCCGAACGACGGCTTGTTGCCGTTGCCGCCGGGGCCACCGCTGCCACCGCGGTCGGGCGGCTGCTGGCCTGGCTGCTGGCGGCCGCCAGGGCTGCGACCGGGAGGAGGCGGCGGAGGCGGCGGAGGCAGGTTGCTCATGGACGTATGTTACGGGCATCGGTGCGTCATGAAACGGTCGCACCCCCTGTCTGGGCCTGTTCGACCTTGTGGCATCCACCACTCATCCGGGCACCATCAGTACGGTGTTCTCGATGTCCCGACAGTGCTCCCGCACCGGTTGTGCCGCGCCGGCCGACGCCACGTTGACGTATCAGTACGGTCGCTCCCTCGTGTGGCTCGACGAGCTCGCACCCGAGCGAGACCCGCACAGCTACGACCTGTGTCATCGACATGCGGAGCGGCTGTCGGTGCCGAACGGGTGGCGACTCGAGGATCGGCGTGACGCTCGTCGGCTCGTCGGTTCGGGTGCTGGCTCGTCGGCCGGAGCCCACCGCCTCGCCGGCTGACCGGCCCTCGCGCCCCTCGCGCCCCTCGCTCGGTACCCTGTGAGGCCATGTCGCCGTCGCCGGGCACACCGGTCCCTCCCGTGCGCAACGTGCGTCCCGTGCGCCTCGGCGACGGACAGAGCCGCATCACCGTCGGGGTCGCCGTCGCGACCTGGGCGGCGTGCTGGTTCGCCGGCAACCTGCTCGGCAGCGCCGTGCTCGCGGCGAGCGGACACGACGCCGGAGCGGCAGACACCCCGATCTGGCTGACGATCCTCGGCGCCCTCGGCCTGTGGATCCCGACGTTGATCGGCCTGCAGTACACGAGCGTGCGCTTCGGCTTGAAGAGCCCGGTTCGCGACTACGGTCTGTCGTTCCGACCGATCGATCTCGTGGGTATCCCGATCGGCGTCCTCACCCAACTCGTGCTCGTCCGACTCCTGTACTGGCCGCTCGAGGAGATCTGGCCGGAGACGTTCTCCAGCCCGAAGGTGGAGGAGTCGGCACGCACGCTGTACGAGAGCGCGGACGGTCTGTGGTTGGTGGGCCTCGTGCTGCTGGTCGTCGTCGGCGCGCCGTTCGTCGAGGAACTGCTCTACCGAGGCCTGCTGCAGGGCGCGTTCCGGCGGCGGGTGAACGATGGCGTGGCGCTGGTGGTGGTGGCGCTGTGGTTCGCCCTGATCCACTTCCGGCCGGTCGAGTATCCCGGGTTGCTGGTGGTCGGGCTCGTGCTCGGCACCTGCGCGCTCGTGACCGATCGCATCGGGATGTGCATCGTCGCCCACTGCGCGTTCAACGCCACCGGCCTGGTGTGGGTCGCCACCCGATGACGCCCCATCCGATGACGCCCCATCCGATGACGCCCCTGCGAGACTGTGGGCGATGGTGGACGAACTGACCCCGCGCGCCCCCGACGAGGGATCGGACCCGTCCGAACTCGCGTCGACGGTCGTGCTCGACCAGCAACACGACCAGGACTGGCTGTCGGGCACAGCGGGCACAGGGGGCACAGGGGGCACGGCAGCCTCGCTGCCGCTGCGCATGTGGCGTCGTGCCGTGCGTCGCCCGCAGGAGTGGATCGATCGGCCGTGGCCCGCCGAGCGCATCGTGCGGTTCGTGATCACGCTGTTCCTGCTCGGTGGGTCGACACTGGCGGCGCTGCAAGTGGTCCATCCCGACCTCGTGTTCCGGAACAACACGCCGACCGGCGGCGACATGGGCGCCCATGTCATGGGGCCCGCGTTCTTGCGCGACCACCTGCTGCCCAACCTGCAGCTGAGCGGGTGGAGCAACTATTGGTACGCCGGCTTCCCGATGTACCGCTTCTACATGGTGATCCCGGCGATCGCGATCGTGCTGCTGAACGTCGTGTTGCCGTACGGGATCGCGTTCAAGATCGTCGCCGTCGCCGGCATCGTCACCCTGCCGCTGTGCTGCTGGGCGTTCGGTCGGCTCGCCCGGTTCCGGTACCCGTTGCCCGAGCTGTTCGCGCTCGGCGGGATGCTGTTCCTGTTCGACGAGAGCTTCTCGATCTACGGCGGCAACGTGAAGAGCACCATGGCGGGCGAGTTCTCGTTCTCCATCGCGCTGTCGCTCGGCATGCTGGGCCTCGGCCTGCTCGCCAACGGGCTCGAGACCGGCAAGCACCGCTCGAAGGCGGCGATCGTGCTCTCGCTCGCGTGCCTGTCGCACGGCATCGTGCTGATCTTCGTCGCGCTCGGCGCGCTGTTGCTGTGGATCGTGTGGATGGACCGCAAGCGGTTCGTCTACGGCTTCACCACCGGGCTCACGGCGTTCCTCCTGGCCGCGTTCTGGGTCGTGCCGTTCCTGTTCAACCACGCGTTCATGACCGACATGAAGTACGGCTTCCGGCCGTCGGGGGCGAGCGACTCGTTCTGGGACATGTTCTTCCCGCTCACCACGTTCTTCGACGTGTTCATCACGACCTTCGCGGTCATCGGGTTCGTCGCGAGCGTCGCCCGCCGGCATCTGAACGGTTCGTGGATGGGCGTCACCGCGCTCGCGCTCGTGGCCGGTGTCTACGTCACCCGCGACAGCCTGCCGATCATCGGCCTGCTGTGGAACCCCCGCCTGCTGCCCTTCGTGTACATCCTGCGGTACCTGCTGATGATGGTGGGCATCGTCGAGCTGGCGGCGATCGTCGCACGCGGTGCGAAGGGCGTGCGCGAGCTGCCCGAGGGCACGTGGACCAAGGTCGGCACGTCCGTGGCGGTCGTGGTCGGCGTCAGCGTGCTCTGCATCGAGCTGATGTTCTTCCGGGTGATGCCGGGTGCGAAGTTCACGACCCACAACGGTGAGTCCGTCTATTCCTGGGGCCCCATCTCGCTCACCGCCACGTCCACCGATGCGTTGAGCGACGCGTGGTCGCGTTACAACTTCACCGGCTACGAGGACAAGCCCGCGTACGGCGAGTACAAGGGACTCGTCGACACCATGGCCGGCCTCGGCGCCGATCCCGAGAACGGATGCGGCCGAGCGCTGTGGGAGAACAACAGCGACAACGGCAAGTACGGCACCACCATGGCGTTGATGCTGCTGCCGCACTGGACCGACGGCTGCATCGCGAGCATGGAGGGCCTGTTCTTCGAGGCGTCGGGCACCACGCCGTACCACTTCGTCACCGCGGCGGCGATGAGCGAGAGCAGCTCCAACCCGGTGCGTCAGCTGCGCTACGACAACAACAACGGCGCGCTCGGCGTGCAGTACCTGCAGGCGCTCGGCGTCAAGTACGTCATGGTGTTCACCGAGGCGGCGAAGAAGCAGGCCGACCTGCAGCCCGAGCTCACGATGGTGCGTCAGAGCGGTCCGTGGAACGTCTACGCAGTGGCCGACAGCGAACTGGTCGTGCCGCTCGCCGTGCAGCCGGTCGTGGTCGCCGAACGCGAGGGTGATCCGCGCGAACGCAATCTCGAGCTCGGCATGAGCTGGTTCCAGCACCAGGACGAGTGGGCGGCGCTGCCGGCCGACGACGGTCCCGACGAGTGGCAGCGCATCGAGGTCGCTCCCGACCTGGCGCGTCGCCAGGACGACCGGGTCGACATCGTCCTGCCCACGACCGACATCGCGCCCGTCGAGCTGCCGGCGGTCACCGTGAGCGACGTCGTGCTGGGCGACCAGGATCTGCGGTTCTCGGTCGACCAGATCGGTGTGCCGGTGCTGGTGCGCATGAGCTACTTCCCGAACTGGGAGGTGTCGGGCGCCGAGGGGCCGTACCGCGTGGCGCCCAACCTGATGGTGGTGATCCCCACCGCGAACGACGTGCACTTCACCTACGGTCGGTCGCCGCTCGACGTGCTCGCGTACGTCCTCACCGGCATCGGCATCCTGCTGCTGTTCGTCTGGCGCCGGATCGGTGACGTCGCGTACCCGTCGCCGCGGCCGCGCTCGGGGCTCGCAGCCTGGCTCGCCGAGCGCGACCAGCTCGACGACCAGTTCGACGACCGCTTCGACGACCGCTTCGACGACCGGTTCGACGACCGGCTCGTCGGTGGAGCGGGAGGCGATCCGTTGGTCGCGGGCAGCACCGTCGCCTCGGAGCAGATGTCCGATTGGGAGCGAGCTGCGGCTGATCCGACTGCGCCGATGGCCGCGTCCGATCTCGATCTCGCGCTCGATCTCGCGCTCGAGGGCGCCGTCGAACACCCTGTCGACGCCCCTGTCGATGGCTCTGTCGATGGCTCTGTCGATGGCCCTGTCGATGGCGGGCTCGACGGCCAGCGCCGGGTGCCGCCTGACGTGCCAGCGGGTTCACTCGAGTCCGACCCCGACGACGTGGCAGATAGGTTGTGACGCGCATGGCCACCCAGTCCCACACCTCAGCCTCCGACGCGCCGTTCGATCTCTCGACGATCGTGAAGGCCTACGACGTGCGCGGCACGGTTCCCGAGCAGATGAACGGCGCCGTCGCCCATGCGCTCGGTGTCGCGTTCGCTCGGTTCGCGGGCGCTCGCACGGTCCTCGTTGGTCGCGACATGCGCCCATCGGGCGAGGAACTCGTCGACGAGTTCTCGCGTGGCGTGATGGAGCAGGGCGTCGACGTGATCGACCTCGGCCTCGCGTCGACCGATCTCGTCTACTACGCGGCCGGCACGCTCGACGCTCCGGGAGCGATCTTCACGGCCTCGCACAACCCGGCGCAGTACAACGGGGTGAAGTTCTGCCTCGCCGGGGCGCGCCCGGTCGGCGTCGACACCGGGTTGGTCCAGGTCCGCGACGTCGCCCAGCAGGTGCTCGCGGGGGCCGGTCCGGGGCATGCCGCAGCGGCCGGTTCGCGTACGACCCGCAACCTCCTGTCGGCCTTCGCCGACCATGTGGTCTCGTTCATCGACACCACGGCACTGCGTCCGATGCGCGTCGTCGCCGACACCGCGAACGGCATGGGAGGCCTGGTCGTGCCAGCGGTGTTCGAGCGAATCCCGCAGATCACCCTCGAGGTGATGTACGGCGAGCTCGACGGGACGTTCCCGAACCACCCGGCCGACCCGCTGCAGCCCGAGAACCAGCGCGACCTGCAGGCCCGAGTGGTGTCGGGCGGGTTCGACGTCGGTCTCGCGTTCGACGGCGATGCAGACCGCGTGTTCGTGGTGGACGAGACCGGGCGCGGCCTGAGCGGTTCGACCACCACGGCGATGCTGGCTGCCACGATCCTGCGCTCGCACCCCGGCGCGACGATCCTGCACAACCTCATCTGCTCGCGCGCCGTGCCCGAGGTGATTCGCGAGGCCGGTGGTGTGCCGGTGCGCACCAAGGTCGGCCACTCGTTCATCAAACAGGTCATGGCCGACACCGGTGCCGTCTTCGGCGGCGAGCATTCGGCGCACTACTACTTCCTCGACAACTTCCGTGCCGACAGCGGCTTGATCGCGAGCATGTTCGTGCTCGACGAACTCAGCCGCTCGCAGAGCCCCCTGTCGGTGGTGCGCAAGCCGTACGAGCGCTACTCCTCGAGCGGCGAGATCAACACGCAGGTCGACGATCCGCTCGCAGTGATCGAGCGCGTGGCGGCGTCGTTCGCCGACGCCGCGCAGGATCGGCTCGACGGACTCACGGTCGACTGCGGCCGCTGGTGGTTCAACCTGCGTCCGTCGAACACCGAGCCGCTCCTCCGGCTCAACCTCGAAGCACCGGATCGCGGCGAGTGCGACCAGCACGTCGTCGACGTGCTCGCGCTCATCACCGGATGACCGCCGATCCCGCCCCGTCCGAATCCCATCCGCTCCCGCAGCTCCAGTAGCTCCCGTAGCTCCGATCCGAGGAATCACATGTCGCTCGACACCCGTCTGCTCGCCGTCTTGGCCTGTCCTGAGGACAAGGGTCCCCTCTACTACCTCGGCGACGCCGAGGGTGAGGGGTTGTACAACCCGCGTCTGCACCGCCGGTACCTCGTGCGCGACGGTATCCCCGTGATGCTGATCGACGAAGCGGTCGCGGTCGACGACGTCGAGCACGGCGAGATCATGGCGCGGATCGCCCGCGACCAGCTCGCCCCGACGTTCGAGTAGAATCAACGCTCTATGGAGTTGAGTCGGCACTCGGAGTGGTATCGGCCACGGCGCTTCCACCCGGCGCGGTGGATGCGGCGGGGGCGGCGGATGGTCGCCGCGGTCGCACTCGTGGCCGTCGCGTCCGCACCGGCGGCGTTCGAGCTCGCGCCGGCCACGGTGTCGGCGGCACCCGACACCCTCGGTGCCGGCGGCGAGTACCACCCGTTGGCGCCGGCCCGCATCTACGACTCGCGCGACGGGTCGGCGGTCAACGAGCTCAGCCCCGGTCCGAAGCCGGCGACGCCCGCGCAGCCGACCTTCGACATCGATCTGCTCGGTGTGGGTGGCGTCCCCGACCGGCCCGCCGACGTCCTCGCCGTGGTCGTGAACATCACGGTCACCGAACCGACCGCCGCCGGCTGGCTCAACGCCTACGGCGCCGGCGCCAGCAGCGGTCTGGCCTCGATCGTCAACTTCACGGCCGGACAGACCGTGCCCAACCTGAGCATCGTCCGCCCGGGCGCCGACGGCGATCTCACCGTCAAGCTGTTCACCCAGAACGTCTCGGCCACGGCCCATGTGGTGGTCGACGTGTTCGGCTGGTTCTCCACGTCGAACAATGCAGATCGCGGCGCACGTCTGGTGCCGATCACGCCCGGGCGTCTGCTCGACACCCGTGAGGGTGCCGGCGTCCCGCTCGGTCAGGCCAGTTCGGTCGAGCTCCAGGTGCGTGGTGCCACGTTGTCCACCGGTCAGGTGCTCGGCGCCGGCACCGACATCGTCGGCGTCGTGCTGAACGTCACCGGGATCAACCAGCAGGCCGACAGTACGGGTACGTTCCTGTCGATCGCGCCCGAGCTCACCGCCGGCGTGCCGCCGTCGACATCGAACGTCAACCTGACGCGTGGCCAGATCAAGCCGAACATGGTGATCGTGCCCATCGGGGCCGACGGCAGCATCCGCCTGTACAACCATGCCGGATCCACCCACGTGGCGGTCGACGTCGCCGGCTACCTCACCACCACCGCCCCCGGCGCGCGTGCCGGCCGGGTCGTGCCGCTCACCACGCCGTACCGGGTGTTCGACACCCGCGAGACGCAGTGGGGCGCCGTGGCCCTCGGGCCCGGCCAGGCCGAGGACTGGAGCTTCGCCGACTTCGTCAACTCGGTGCGGATCGGTGGCGAGTGGGTCGGCGCGCAGAGCGCAGTGATCGGCAACCTCACCTCGGCAGAGCTCAAGCGGCAGTACTCCACGGTCGCGGTGAGCAGCTACCTCACGGTGTACCCGAGCGACCAGCCGCGCCCGAACGCGTCGAACGTGAACATGGTGGAGGGCGCCCCGGTGCCCAACCTGGCCATCATGAAGTACGGGGCCGCGTCGACGGTCCGCGTCTTCAACCTGGCGGGGTTCAACCACTACCTCTACGACGCGTCCGCCGTCGTGCTCGACGACTGATCGACGGCTGATCGACGGCTGATCGACCGGACATTCCCGTGCATGGACCGGGGAGCTCGGTGGTTCGCGGCTAGAATCGCCCCGCTTCACGTGGGCTGATCCCCTCCCGCACCCTCGAGTGTCGAAGGTGGCGGTGACGAGCGTGCGCCAGTTGGCGCCGGCCCTCTTCCAGCTCTCGATTGCCATTCCCTGGAGGAACCCACATGTCGTCGTCATTCGCCGAGCGCCGCGATTTCCGCGTCGCCGACCTCTCCCTCGCCCCGTTCGGGCGCAAGGAGATCCACCTCGCCGAGCACGAGATGCCCGGCCTGCGCGCCCTGCGCAAGGAGTACGGCCCGCTCAAGCCGCTGAAGGGAGCCCGCATCTCGGGCTCGCTGCACATGACCATCCAGACCGCGGTGCTCAACGAGACCCTGGTCGAGCTCGGCGCCGAGGTGCGCTGGGCGAGCTGCAACATCTTCTCCACCCAGGACCATGCCGCAGCTGCGGTGGCCGTCGGCCCGGAGGGCACCGAGGAGAACCCGGCCGGCGTGCCGGTCTTCGCCTGGAAGGGCGAGACCCTCGAGGAGTACTGGTGGTGCACCGAGCAGATGATGACCTGGCCGGATGGCGACGGTCCGAACATGATCCTCGACGACGGTGGCGACGCCACCCTGCTCGTGCACAAGGGTCGCGAGTTCGAGCTCGCCGGTGAAGTGCCCGACCCGGGCTCGGCCACCAACCCCGAGTTCGCGATCGTCCTCGGCCTGCTGCAGCGTTCGCTGCGCACCGAGCCGAACAAGTGGACGACGCTCGCCGCCGGCATCAAGGGCGTCACCGAGGAGACCACCACGGGCGTCATGCGTCTCTACAAGATGCACGAGCGCGGCGAGCTGCTGTTCCCGGCGATCAACGTCAACGACTCGGTCACCAAGAGCAAGTTCGACAACCTCTACGGCTGCCGCCACTCGCTCGTCGACGCCATCTGCCGCGCCACCGACGTCATGCTCGCCGGCAAGGTCGCCGTCGTCGCCGGCTACGGCGACGTGGGCAAGGGCTGCGCCCAGGCGCTCAAGGGCCAGGGTTCGCGAGTGATCATCACCGAGGTCGACCCGATCAACGCGCTGCAGGCCGCGATGGAGGGCTACCAGGTGACCGTGATGGAAGACGTCGTCGGCACCGCGGACATCTTCGTGTCGGCCACCGGGAACGACGGCATCATCACCGCCGAGCACATGGGCAAGATGAAGCACAACGCGATCGTGTGCAACATCGGCCACTTCGACAGCGAGATCGACATGGCCGGCCTCGCCCGCAGCGGCGCCACCCGCGACGAACTCAAGCCCGGCACCGACCTGTGGACCTTCGACGACGGTCACTCGGTCATCGTGCTCGCCGAGGGTCGCCTCGTGAACCTCGGCTGCGCCACCGGCCACCCGAGCTTCGTGATGAGCTGCTCGTTCTCCAACCAGGTGATCGCCCAGATGGAGCTGTTCAACAACCTGGAGAAGTACCCCCTCGGCGTGTACGTGCTGCCGAAGAAGCTCGACGAGAAGGTGGCGTCACTGCACCTCGACGCGCTCGGCGTGAAGCTCACCAAGCTCACCGACGAGCAGGCCGAGTACCTGGGCGTCGATCCCAGCGGCCCGTTCAAGAGTGACCACTACCGCTACTGATCGTTCGAGTTCACCCGGTCGGCCGTCGTCGCCGATCCTTCGGGATCAGGCGGGGACGGCCGACGGCGTTTTCCGCGGTGGCAGCGCCAGTCGGGGGAGGAAGATCTGCACCAGCGGGCCGATGCCGAAGGTGAAGGCGAGGGTGCCCACGCCGACCGTGCCGCCCAGCAGCACACCGGCGACGAGCACGGTGATCTCGATCGCCGTGCGGGCGAGCCGCACGCTGAGGCCGAGCTTGCCGAGCCCCATCATGAGTCCGTCGCGGGGCCCGGCACCGAGGCCCGAACCGATGTAGAGGCCCGATCCGATCGCGACCACGACCATGCCGGCGGTGAGATAGAGCACGCGGACGACGAGCAGGTCGGTCGACGGGATCAGCGGCATGATCAGGTCGACGGTGATGCCGATCTCGAGCGCGTTCAGGATCGTGCCGACGCCGGGTCGTTGCTGGAGTGGGATCCACAGCAGCAGGAGCAGGAGGCCGACGACGACGATCACGTTGCCGACCGAGATGCCGGTCAGCTCCGCGAGGCCCTGGTGGAACACGTCCCACGGGGCTGCGCCCAGATGTGCCTCGATGATCAGGCTGATGCCGGCGCCGAACATCGCGAGTCCGGCGAGGCACCGTGTGAGCCGGATCGCCCAGTCGGCTGCCGGCGAGGACGGCGCGTAGGGCCGGTACGAGTCGAGGACGATCTCAGGCACTCGTGCGACGCTACCCGTCGCCCGCCGAGGGCGCGCGCTGCGACCGGGTGTCGACAGCACCAGGCGGCACCGGGCGGCAGCGCGTCACACCCCGGACGCAGGATGGCGCGATGCCGTTGCCAGCGCTCCTCACCACCTCGTGCGCCTCCTGCCGTCAGCCGGGGGAGGCGCTCTGTCGCCAGTGTCGGTTCGCCCTCGCCACGTCGCCGGCCACGATCGTCCCTGGGGGCATCACCGCGGCGTTGTCGTTCGACGGTGCCGTGCGCAGCGCGGTGCTGGCGTTGAAGTTCCGCAACCGGCGGGCGGTCGCCCAGGTGCTCGCCGAGACGCTGGTTCGCCGGCTCGGCCTCGCCCGCCCGGGCGCGGCGCACGTGGATGTCGTCACGTGGGCGCCGACGAGTCGTCGCCGAACGGTCGACCGCGGCTACGACCAGGCCGAGCTCCTGGCCCGGGCGGTGGCCCGGCAACTGGGTGTGCCGTGCCGACGCCTCCTCTACCGCGTGCACGGTGCGCCGCAGGTCGGGCGAGCCAGGGCGGAGCGGCTGCACGGCCCCTCGTTCCGGGCCCGACAGGGTGTCCGGTTGCGGGTGCTCGTGGTCGACGACGTCGTCACCACGGGCGCGACGCTCGCCGCCGCCGGCGAGGCGCTGCGGGCGGCGGGCATCGTCGACGTCCGGCTGGTGGCGGTGGCCGCGACGCCACGGCGAGACGGCGCGCTGGCTGCCGGCGGGGGCCATGCCAAGGACCGCGCGCAGCCCCCCGGTAGGCTCGAAACCGCATGAAACTGCTCGATCGCATCCTTCGCGCCGGCGAGGGCAAGAAGTTGAAGGCCCTCCAGGGGCTCGTCCCGCACGTCAACGCTCTCGAAGCCGGCATCCAGCAGCTGAGCGACGACGCGCTGCGCGCCAAGACCGCGGAGTTCCGCGGCCGGCTCGAGCGCGGTGAGGACCTCGACGACATCCTCGTGGAGGCGTTCGCCGTGATGCGCGAGGCATCGGTGCGCGTCAGCGGCCAGCGTCACTTCGACGTTCAGATCATGGGAGGCGCCGCGCTGCACTTCGGTTGGGTGGCCGAGATGAAGACCGGTGAGGGCAAGACCCTCGTCAGCACCCTGCCGGCGTACCTCAACGCACTCGGCGGCAAGGGCGTCCACCTCGTGACGGTGAACGACTACCTCGCCAAGCTCGCCGCCGACAACATGGGCCGCATCCACCGGTGGCTCGGTCTCGACGTCGGTCTGGTGGTGCCCGGCTATCGCACGGCGCCTGCCGAGAAGCGTCAGAGCTACCTCTGCGACATCACCTACGGCACGAACAACGAGTTCGGCTTCGACTACCTGCGCGACAACATGGCCGGTACCGCGGCCGACAAGGTGCAGCGCGGTCACAACTTCGCCATCGTCGACGAGGTCGACTCGATCCTCATCGACGAGGCGCGCACGCCGCTCATCATCAGCGGCCGGCTGGCCGACGCCGCCAAGCTCTACTACCGCTTCGCCAGCGTGGTCCGTTCGCTCAAGCGTGACGTCGACTACGAGGTCGAAGAGGACAAGCGGGTCGTCGTGCCGCTCGAGGCAGGCATCGAGAAGGTCGAGCAGGCGCTCGGCATCGAGAACCTGTACGACGAGGTGCAGCAGAACCTGGTGCACCAGCTCGCCGTCGCCCTGAAGGCCAAGGAGCTGTACAAGCGCGACAAGGACTACATCGTCGCCAACGGCGAGGTGAAGATCGTCGACGAGTTCACCGGACGCATCCTCGAGGGTCGCCGTTGGAGCGAAGGCATCCACCAGGCCGTCGAGGCCAAGGAAGGCGTGAAGATCAAGGAGGAGAACCAGACGCTCGCGACGGTGACCCTCCAGAACTACTTCCGCATGTACGACAAGCTCGCCGGCATGACCGGTACGGCCCAGACCGAGGCCGCCGAGCTGATGGGCACCTACAACCTCGCCGTGGTGCCGATCCCCACCAACCGGCCGATGGTGCGCATCGACCAGGCCGACCTGATCTACAAGGGCGAGGAGGCCAAGTTCGGCTCCGTCGTCGACGACATCGCCGACAAGTACGAGCGCGGCCAGCCGGTGCTCGTCGGCACGATCAGCGTCGAAAAGAGCGAGCGCCTGTCGCGCATGCTCGACAAGCGCGGCGTGCCCCACGAGGTGCTCAACGCCAAGCAGCACGCGCGTGAGGGCGTGATCGTCGCCCAGGCCGGGCGCAAGCACGCGGTCACCGTCGCCACCAACATGGCCGGTCGCGGCGTCGACATCATGCTCGGCGGCAACCCGGAGGGTCTCGCCCGTCAGGAGATGGCGAAGGAGGGCTTCGCCGCCGAACTGCTCGTCGAGGACTTCGAGCTGCCGACCGTCGTCACCGAGGAGTTCACCGCAGCGCGCACCGCGGCGCTCGCCCGCTACCACCAACTGCTCGAGCAGTTCAAGGCGCAGTGCCAGGCCGAGGGCGACGAGATCCGCGCGCTCGGCGGGCTGTACGTGCTCGGCACCGAGCGTCACGAGAGCCGTCGCATCGACAACCAGCTCCGCGGCCGCTCCGGCCGTCAGGGCGATCCCGGCGAGAGCCGCTTCTACCTCAGCCTCGACGACGAGCTGATGCGTCTGTTCGCCACGGGCGCGCTCAGCTGGGTGATGGGTCGCGCCCTGCCCGACGACGAGGCGATCGAGGCGAAGATGGTCACCAAGGCCATCGAGCGTGCCCAGACCACGGTCGAGCAGCGCAACGGCGAGATCCGCAAGAACGTGCTCAAGTACGACGAGGTCATGAACGAGCAGCGCAAGGTGATCTACCAGCGCCGCGACCAGATCCTCGCCGGTGCCGACCTGAAGGCCGCAGCGATGGAGTACCTCGCCGAGGCGATCGACGCCCTGCTCGAGACCCACTGCGCCAGCGCTGCCGACGACGAGTGGGATCTCGACGGGCTCGCCAAAGAGCTCAAGTCGTTCTGGCCGAGCGACATCTCTGAGCAGCAGCTCGACAAGGCCGGGTCGACGAACAAGATGTACGACCTGATCATGGCCGACGCCTCGAGCTACTACGAGAAGCGAGAGGCCGAGCTCGGTGCCGCCACCATGCGCGATGTCGAGCGTCAGGTCATGCTGCGCATCATCGACCAGCGCTGGCGCGAACACCTCGACGAGATGGACTACCTGCAGGAGGGCATCAACCTCCGAGCGGTCGGCCAGAAGGACCCCCTCACCGAGTGGCAGCGTGAGGGCTACGAGATGTTCGGCTCGATGATGAAGGGCATCGCCCAGGACTTCGTCAAGTACGTCATGCACGTCCAGGTCGTCCGCAAGGAAGCGCCGGCACCGGTGGTCCAGAACGTGCAGCAGACCTCGAGCGACGACGTGCTGGCCAACGGCTTCACCAACGCTGCCAAGGCCGCGATGGCCGCCGGCGACGTCGAGCCCGAGGCAGCGGCAGCGGTCGCCGCCGCCGCAGCGCCGGCTCCCACGAAGCAGCAGACCGTCGTCAAGGACGAGTGGTCGAAGACGCCGCGCAACGCCCCGTGCCCGTGCGGCAGTGGCAAGAAGTTCAAGCTGTGCCACGGCGCCGATGCGTGATTTCTCCGACGAGCTGAAGGAGCTCCGGCGCCGATTGGGCGAGGCCGAGGGCTACCTCAAGGTCGATGCCAACCGGCTGCGGCTGAAGGAACTCGAGATCGAGGTCGCGCGGCCCGACCTCTGGGACGACCAGGAAGCGGCGAAGAAGCTCACCGCCGAGTACTCGAACATCAAAGGCGACATCGACGGGTTCGACTCGCTCACCCAACAGCTCGACGACACCGAGCTGTTGCACGAGATGGCCCGCGAGATGGACGACGAGAGCCAGGAGCCCGACATCGCTGCGGGCGCTGAGGCGATCTCGAGCCAGCTCCGTCAGCTCGAGCTGCGCAGCCTGTTCACGGGCGACCACGACGAGCTCGACTGCATCGTCCAGATCAACGCGAAGGACGGCGGCGTCGACGCCCAGGACTGGGCCGAGATCCTGCTGCGGATGTACTCGCGTTGGGCCGAGCGGCGCGGCTTCGGTTTCGAGGTCGACGAGATCAGTCCCGCCACCGAGGCCGGCATCATGTCGGCCGAGTTCACCCTCACCGGCCGGTACGCGTACGGCCTGATGACGAGTGAGCGCGGCACGCACCGTCTGGTGCGCATCAGCCCGTTCGACAACCAGGGCCGGCGCCAGACGAGCTTCGCCGCGGTACAGGTGTGGCCCGTGATGGACGCTCCCGACGTCGAGCTGAACGAGAGCGACATCGAGATGCAGGTGTTCCGGGCCAGCGGCGCCGGTGGTCAGCACGTGAACAAGACGTCGTCCGCGGTGCGTCTGATCCACAAGCCCACCGGTCTCGTGGCGAGCAGCCAGGAGGAGCGCAGCCAGCTCCAGAACCGTGAGAAGGCACTCAACCGGCTCAAGGCGATGGTGGCGGCGAAGGCGATCGAGGAACACGAGGCCGAGATGGCCCGCATCGCGGGTCGCCAGGCGCAAGTCGGCTGGGGCAGCCAGATCCGCAGCTACGTCGTGCAGCCGTACCAGATGGTCAAGGACCTGCGGACCGAGGTGGAGACGAGCCAGATCGACGGCGTGCTCGACGGCGACCTCGACGAGTTCATGGAGGGCTACCTCAGGTGGCGACGCCGCGAGGCGGAGTGAGCCAACTAGGTTCTGCACCCGCATGATCAAGCTCGAGAACGTCACGAAGAGCTACAGCACCGAGGTGACGGCGTTGCAGGACGCCAGCTTCGACGTCGCCAAGGCCGAGTTCGTGTTCCTCGTCGGCCCGTCGGGCTCGGGCAAGAGCACGCTGCTGCGGCTGATGAACCGCCAGGAGAAGCCTGAGAAGGGCGAGGTCTGGGTCGCCGGTCGCAACATCAACGACATGCCCGATGCGAAGGTGCCGCACCTGCGGCGCAACATCGGCAACATCTTCCAGGACTACAAGCTCCTCGCCAACAAGACCGTGTTCGAGAACGTGGCCTTCGCCCTCGAGGTGATCGGCCGGCCGAAACACGTGATCCGCCAGCAGGTGCCGGCGGTGCTCGATCTCGTCGGCCTGTCGGGCAAGCAGGAGCGCTTCCCCCATCAGCTCAGCGGTGGTGAGCAGCAGCGTGTGTCCATCGCCCGCGCCTTCGTCAACCGCCCGCTGATCCTCCTCGCCGACGAGCCGACCGGCAATCTCGACCCCACGACGGGCGAGGGCATCATGCGTCTGCTCGATCGCATCAACAAGACGGGCACCACGGTGGTGATGGCCACGCACGACCAGCGCATCGTGAACATGATGCGCAAGCGGGTCATCCAGCTCGATCGCGGCATCATCGTCCGCGACCAGGCCCGAGGTGTGTACGAGTAGATGTTCTCCCGCCTCAGTTACACCTTCCGCGAGATGTGGGCGAGCCTTCGCCGCAACTTCACGCTCACCGCCGCAGCCATCATCACCGCTGCGGTCTCGCTGTTCATCCTCGGACTCACGCTGCTCGTGCTGCGTGGCTTCGACAACCAGCTGTCGCAGTGGTCGGGTGGCGTCGAGCTGATCGTCTACGTCGAGAACGACGCGACGCCC
The DNA here is from genome assembly GCA_963169665.1 of Actinomycetota bacterium. Classification (GTDB taxonomy): domain Bacteria; phylum Actinomycetota; class Acidimicrobiia; order Acidimicrobiales; family Ilumatobacteraceae; genus VFMC01. The sequence continues at coordinate 15,965 of CAUJET010000037.1, forward strand.
GAGCAGCTCCAGGTGGTGCGCGACGCGCTCGAGAGCAACCCGGCCGTCATCGACGTCGACAAGCTGGAGTACCTCGACGTCGACGCGTCGCTCGCCGAGGCACAGCGCCTGTTCGCCGGCGACCCCGAGACCTTGCAGCTCCTCACCGCGGAGAACATCCCCACCCAGTTCAAGGTGGTGCCGCAGCCCGATGCGTCGGCCGAACTCCTCACCGAGATCGCCTCGTCGTACAAGGAACGATTGCCGAAGGTCATCAGCGTCGCCTTCCCCTCCAAACAGATCGACGTGCTCAGCACGCTGCGCGGGGTGGTGCAGTTCGTGCTCTACCTCATCACGCTGATCCTGTTGTTCTCGGCGGTGCTGCTCATCTGGAACACGATCCGCACGGCGATGTTCGCTCGTCGCCGTGAGATCGAGGTGATGAAACTCGTCGGTGCGACGAACTGGTTCATCCGCGTCCCGTTCATGCTCGAAGGTCTGATCCAGGGCCTCGTCGGCGCCGTGTTCGCGAGCGGCGGCGTGCTCACCGCCAACTGGTACTGGACCTCCACCGTGCAGTCGTTCCCGCCCGACTCGGGCTTCGGTGCCTTTGTCGTCACGGGCAACTACCCGCAATGGGTGGTGTTCTGGCTGATCGTGCTCGGGATGCTCGTGGGCGCCATCGGATCAGGTACCGCGGCGTCCAAGTTCCTCGACGTCTAGTCGGCCTGTCACGATCGGGTGATGGAGTACACCCAGATCATCTACGCCGTCGACGAGCACATCGCGACGATCACGCTCAACCGTCCCGATCAGCTCAACGCGTTCACCGGGACGATGATGTACGAGCTCGTCGACGCCTTCGACCGGATCGACGCCGATGACGACGTACGTGTGGTGATCGTGACTGGTGCGGGCCGCGGGTTCTGCGCCGGCGCCGACCTGAGCAGCGGCGGCGAGACCTTCAGCCGCGGCGGCAGCGACGTCGCCACGAAGGTGGAGGGTGTGCCCCGCGACGGCGGCGGCATCGTGAGCCTGCGGATCTTCGAGTGCACGAAGCCGGTGATCGCGGCGATCAACGGGCCGGCGGTGGGCGTGGGCGTCACGATGACGTTGCCGATGGACATCCGGCTCGCGAGCGAGAACTCGAAGTTCGGATTCGTGTTCGCCCGCCGTGGCATCCTGCCCGAGGCGTGCTCGTCGTACTTCCTGCCCCGCTTGGTGGGCATCAGCCAGGCGACGGAGTGGTGTTACACCGGTCGGGTGTTCGGTCCTCAGGAGGCCAAGGACGGCCGCTTGGTGCGCAGCGTGCACGCACCCGACGAGCTGATCCCCGCGGCGCGGGCCATCGCCAAGGAGATCGTCGACAACACCGCCCCGGTCTCGGTGGCGCTCACCCGTCAGATGCTGTGGCGTCTGCTCGGTGCCGATCACCCGATGGAGGCCCACAAGGTCGACTCGCGCGGCATCGCCGAGCGGGGCAAGAGCGCGGACTCGCGCGAGGGCGTGATGAGCTTCCTCGAGAAGCGGCCGCCGGTGTTCCCGGTGAAGGTGAGCGACGGACTCCCCGACATCTTCCCCGGCTGGGAGCCCCGCGAATTCTCATGAACGGCTGACTTGTGGGAACCCGGAGAATTTCTTGTCAAGGTGGCCACCCGTGGTGCCGAAGAACTAGGGACTCTGCGGGCGGCACCTCTGGTGCAAATGCGGAGCGATACACACGCATTTGATTCCAGATTTGGTGACAGGGGAATTCTGACCATGAACGTGATGACCGGTGATGTGGTGGAAGTCGATGTCGAGGGCGAGGCCGTGTCGGCGCTCGTGCTGCTCGCGACGCCCGAAGCAGTGATCCTCGATCCCTGCGACGGCACGATGCCGATGGTGTTCCGCCCGGAGCACCTCACGAACGTGCGCATCTTCGATCCGGCTGTCTGATCTCCCGCTGTCTGATCTCCCGGTCTGTCACTCCGTAGCCTGGGTCGCGTGAGCGACGTCCAGGATGTGAGTTTCTTCGACCGAGTCGGCGGCCAGCCGTTCTTCGACCGGCTCGTCGACGTGTTCTACGACGGCATCGCCGTCGACCCGGTGCTGCTGCCCCTCTACCCGGAGCAGCACGACCTGGGTCCGGCGCGTCGTCGCCTCGCGCTGTTCCTCGGCCAGTACTGGGGCGGCCCGACGACCTACAGCGAGGAGCGTGGCCATCCGCGTCTGCGGATGCGGCACATGACCTTCACCGTCGGTCCCCTCGAGCGCGACCGCTGGCTGCACCACATGGTGCACGCGGTCGAAGCCGCCACCGAGTCGTTCGCCGATGCGGCCGAAGCGGCCGCGGTGCAGCAGGTGTTGTTGGCCTACTTCGTGCCGGCGGCGGAACACCTCCGCAACGACACGGGGCTGCCGATCAGCTCTGCGCGGCCTGCACCACCAGCTGGCTGATCACCTCTGCCGACAGGTGATCGCTGTTGATCACCAGGTCGTAGTGGGTCGAGAGTTCGCGGTCGACGCCGTAGAACTTCTTGAGGTAGTCGGCACGGCCGGCGTCGTCGTCGGCCACGGCCTTCGCCGCCTTCTTCGCATCACCGTCGGCAGCTGCCAGCAATCGCGAGACCCGCACGTCGTGCGACGCCGTGACGAGCACGCGCAGCACGTCGATGCGGCCGGCCAGCGCGAACGACGCCGCGTGCGAGGAGATGACGGCGCGACCGTCGTCGGCCGTCTCGTGGATCGACGTCTGGATGAGCGCACGGAGGCCCTTCGGGTCGACGACCGACGGCGGGGGCATCACCGTGGGCATGCCCGACATGAACCCATCGGCGGCGCCACCCAGGGCCAGGCTCTCGAGCAGTCGGTTGAGGACACCCTTGCGCTTTTCGACCTCGGCCAGCTCTTCGACGGCGATGCCCTGCGACTCCGCCGCCCGCTGGACGATTTCTTCGTCGACCAGTCTGAAGCCGAGCGCCTCGGCGACCTTCGTGGCGACCTCGGCTCCCACCGAACCGCCGACCCGTGCAATGCAGACCACGCCGTAGCTCATGGGCCGCGACCGTAGCCGTCAGCGTCGTCGGAGGGCGTGACAGACGATCGCCGTCGCGGCGGCCACGTTGAGCGAATCGACGCCGTGGTGCATCGGGATCCTGACGCGCAGGGACGCGGCCGCGAGGACGTCGTCGCTGAGGCCCACGCGTTCGGCGCCCATGCAGACGACGAGTCGATCGGGCGGCGCGATCTCGTCGATGTCGGTGGCGTCCGCATCGGGCGTGAGCGCGGCCACGGCGAAGCCCCCGGCGACCAGCTGGGCGACCGTGGCGGCCACGTCGGTGCTGCGCGCGTGGGGGAACACGACCGCATGGCCCATCGAGACGCGCAGCGACCGCCGTGCCAGGGGATCGGCACTCGTGGTGTCGACGATCATGCCGTCCCAGCCGAGCCCGGTAGCGTTGCGGATGATCGCGCCGATGTTCGCCGGATTGTCGACGGCCTCGACGAGCACCAGCCGGTGCGCGGTGGCTGCGAGCGCTTCGACCGTGGTGCGCGGCGGTCGACGGAAGATCGCCACGATCGAGTTGGGCACGCCGAGCTTGGTGACGAGCGCTCGTACCCGCTCGCCGCCGGCGTACACGGGGACGCGCGTCAGCAGGTGCTCGGTGACCGGCGGCGGGCGCAGCTCGTCGACGAGCGCGACGACCGGCTCGCAGCCGGCCTCCAATGCCCGCTCCACCACGAGATCGCCCTCGGCCATGAACAGGCCCTCGCCGTCGTCGTTGCGACGCTGCGGGCGGTTCGACAGCTGCCGTTCGTTGAGTCGAAAGACCGCGAGCCGCTCGTCGTCGGGGTCGTCGACGGGTATCAGAACAGCCAGGGGAACTCGCTCCAGTCGGGGTCGCGCTTCTCGAGGAACGACATCCGTCCCTCCTGCGCCTCGTCGGTCATGTAGGCGAGGCGGGTGGCCTCGCCGGCGAACACCTGCTGGCCCACGAGGCCGTCGTCGATCAGGTTGAACGAGTACTTCAGCATGCGCTGCGCGGTCGGGCTCTTGCCGTTGATCTCCTTGCCCCACTGCAGCGCCGTCGCCTCGAGCTCGGCGTGCGGCACCACGGCGTTCACCATGCCCATCTCGCGGGCCTGGGCGGCCGTGTACTCGCGGCCGAGGAAGAAGATCTCGCGGGCGAACTTCTGGCCGGTCTGGCGGGCGAGGTAGGCGCTGCCGAATCCGCCGTCGAAGCTGGCGACGTCGGCGTCGGTCTGCTTGAAGCGGGCGTGCTCCTCGCTCGCGATCGTGAGGTCGGCGACGACGTGCAGGCTGTGGCCCCCTCCGGCTGCCCAGCCCGGCACCACGCAGATCACGATCTTCGGCATGAACCGGATGAGGCGTTGCACCTCGAGGATGTGCAGCCGCCCGGCGCGGCCCGCCTGGATCGTGTCCGCGGTGTCGCCCTCGGCGTACTTGTAGCCGTCCTTGCCGCGGATCCGTTGGTCGCCGCCGCTGCAGAACGCCCAGCCGCCGTCTTTCGGGGACGGCCCGTTGCCGGTGAGCAGCACACATCCGACGTCCGTGCTCATCCGGGCGTGGTCGAGCGCGGTGTAGAGCTGGTCGACGGTCTTCGGTCGGAACGCGTTGCGCACCTCGGGCCGGTTGAACGCGATGCGCACCGTGCCGTGCGCCACCGCCCGGTGATACGTGATGTCGTCGAACGCGAACCCGGGCACCTCGCGCCAGGCGGTGGGGTCGAAGATGTCGCTGACGCGCTCGGGGGAGTCTGCTGTACCGGCCATGCCCGACATTGTGGTCGCTCGGGCGCTGCTACGTTCAGCCACATGCCGCACGCTGCGATCAACGGCCAACAGATCCACTACGAGGACACAGGTGGCGATGGCCCCGCGGTGATCCTCGGCCACGGATTCCTGATGGATCTCACCATGTTCGAGCACCAGGTCGCTGCGCTGCGCGGCCAGTACCGGGTGATCACCTGGGACGAACGTGGCTTCGGCCAGACCGTCACCGACGGCGCGCCGTTCACCTACTGGGACTCGGCTGCTGACTGCCTCGGACTGCTCGACCACCTCGGCATCGATCGTGCCGTCGTCGGCGGGATGAGCCAGGGTGGCTACCTGTCGTTGCGGGTGGCGCTCACCGCGCCCGAGCGGGTGCGGGCGCTCATCCTCCTCGACTCGGGTGCCGCGCTCGATGCGCCGGAGAAGCTGGCCGCGAACCAGGGCATGGTGGACATGTGGCTGGCGGTCGGCCCGGTGGACGAACTCGCCCAGGCGGTCGCGACGATCATCATCGACGATCCGGTGGAGGACCCGAAGTGGATCGCGAAGTGGCAGGCCCGGCCGAAGGAATCGCTGGCCGAACCGGCTCGCTGTCTGCTCACCCGCGACGACGTGAGCCCCCGCCTCGGCGAGATCACCTGCCCGGCGCTCGTCGTGCACGGCACCGAGGACACGGCGATCACGATGGAACACGCCGAGGAGATGGCTGCCGGACTGCCCGGGTGCGGCGGCGTCGTGAAGGTCAGCGGCGCCCACGCGGCGAACCTCACCAACCCCGACCCCGTGAACGCCGCCATCCTCGATTTCCTCGCCGGCCTCCCGGCCTGATCGGATCACGACATGGCATTGCAGATCTTCGGCGTTCCCGGCCTGCCCGAGATCGTCCCCGGGAGCGACCTCGCAGCGATGATCGCGATCGCAGCCGCCGAGGCGGGCACCCCGCTGGCTGACGGTGACGTCGTCGTGGTCACGTCGAAGATCGTGTCGAAGGCCGAGGGCCGAACGGTCGAGCTCGCCGACGTGCAGCCGTCACAGTTCGCGATCGACTGGTCGCTGCCGTGGGACAAGGACCCCGCGGTCACCGAGCTGGTGCTACGCGAGTCGAAGCGTGTGGTCCGCCAGGTTGGGCCGATCCTGATCACCGAGACCCACCACGGGTTCGTGTGCGCGAACAGTGGACTCGACCAGTCGAGCAGCGGTGCACACGGCCGCGTCGTGCTGCTGCCGTTGGATCCCGACGCCTCGGCCCGCCGCATCCGCACCGGCCTCCAGGCCGCGGGGATCGATGCCGCCGTCATCATCAGCGACACGTTCGGTCGGGCCTGGCGCGAGGGGCAGACCGACATCGCGATCGGCGTCGCCGGCATCCAGCCGATCCTCAGCTACATCGGCCAGGTCGACCCCCACGGTCACGAGTTCAAGGTGCAGGCGATCTGCACCGCCGACGAGCTCACCGGCGCCGCCGAGCTCGTGAAGGGCAACACGTCCCGGGTGCCCGTCGGTGTGGTGCGCGGCTTCGAGTTCGAACTCGACGACACTGCCGTCATCGCACCGGTGTTGCGCGACCAGAGCCGCGACCTGTTCCGCTGACCGACCGGCGATCCGGGCCGCCCGAAATGCGGCCGTGACGACCAGCGCCGTCCGCGTACCGTGGTGTCGATGATCGAGCCCGCTCACGTCGCGACGGCCCGCGACGCCTACGACGGCACCGCCGACCTGTACGTGCAGTTCGTCGGCACCGAGATCTCCTCGTCGATCGAGGCCGACCTCGACATCGATGTGCTCGGGTCGTTCGCCGAGCGAGCCGCGCGGGCGAACGGGCCGGTCGCCGACATCGGCTGCGGGCCGGGTCGTGCAGCAGCGTTCCTCGCCGCCCGGGGACTCGACGTCGTGGGTTTCGACATCTCGACCGCGCTGCTCGACCTCGCCCGAGCCGCCCATCCGGGTGCGCGCTTCGAGGAGGGATCGCTCGCCGACCTGCCGCTGCCCGACGGCACGCTCGCCGGTGCGGTCTGCTGGTACTCGATCATCCACACACCGCCCGATCGGCTCGACGAGGTGGCGGTCGAACTGGCCCGCGTGCTCGCGCCCGGTGCCCCGCTGCTGGTCGCCTTCCAGGCGGGCCATGGCGAGGCGTTGCACCGCACCGAGGTGCAGGGACGTCCGGTGTCGCTCACCAGCCATCGTCACGATCCGGCGCACGTCGCCCGATGCCTCGAGCGGGCCGGGTTCGACGTTGCACCACCCGTGGTGCGGGACGCAGTTGCCGAGCACGAGTCGACCCCACAGGCGTTCGTCTCGGCCCATGCGGCGACGGCTCGGCCCGGATGACGGCGATCGAGATTCCGACGCTCGTACGTCAGCGGGCGACGCACAACGGCGCCGCCGGCAGCGCGTGGCTCGATGCGCTGCCCAGCGTGGTCGACGACCTCAGCGATCGTTGGGGACTGACGATCGGCGACGCATTCGCCGGCGGGACCGCCGGCTATGTCGTCGCCGCCATCGATGCGAACGGGCGCGACTGTGTGCTGAAGGTGGCGATGCCCCTGGACATCGACGAGCGGGAGACGTTCGCTCGGAGCGTGCTCGCGCACCACCTCGCTGCCGGACGTGGGTGTGCGGCGTTGCTCGCCCATGCCGACGAGGTGCCGGCGATGCTGCTCGAACGTCTCGGCCCCAACCTGGCCGATCTCGGGTTCACCGTGGCGCAGATCCTCGATGCGATCGCCGACACGCTGCCGACGTTCTGGCGGCCGCTCGACGACGACGTCGAACTCCGCACCGGTGCCGAGCAGGCGCAATGGCTCGCCCGGTACATCGCGACGACCTGGGAGGCGCTCGGCCGACCGTGCGATCGGCGGGTGATCGATCGGGCGGTCGAGCTGTGCGATCGACGAGCGGATGCGTACTCGCTCGAGCGGTCGGTGCTCGTGCACGGCGACGCGCACGGTTGGAACACGCTCGCCGCGGGCGACGGCACCTTCAAGTTCGTCGACGTGGAGGGGCTGCGCTCCGAACCCGCACACGATCTCGCGGTGCCGATGCGCGAGTACAACGAACCCCTGCTCGACGGCGACACCGCTCGGCTCGTGCGTGCGAGGGCCGACCGCCTCGCCGCCCGCTGCGACGTGGACGCCGAAGCGGTGTGGGAGTGGGGTTTCATCGAGCGCGTGTCCACCGGGCTGGCGAACGTCCGCGACTTCGACGACGGCGACGGTGCGATGTTCCTCGAAGTCGCCGGCCGCTGCCTCTGAACGGAGGCGCGCCGGTGTGGGCCCTGCCGGGCCTCTTCGGTTCGACTCACGGGCAGGTCACATGGGCGGAGCGATGCGGCTGCCGTCGGGTCGGAACGTCGCGATGATCCCGTCGGCGAGTCGCCGGACCTTGACCTTGGCGAGGTAGCGCCATCGGTTGTGATGCCCGCACGCGAGCCCGCCGTTGCACACGCAGGTCTCCCCACCTTCTGACGCGGGGGTCAGGTGATCGGTCTGACATTTCGTCGCGGGCACGATGCACCCGTCACCTGTGCAATGCGTGGCGCTCATCAACACCGCATCGCGGATCGCTCCGGTGAACAAGCGCTGGGCGGACGACATCGCGGTCGGCAGCCCGTCCTTGCCGCGGAGCACGATGCGGATCTTGCCGGCCAGCCCGGCGAGGACGGCATCTCGCAGGGCGATCGGGTCACCGTCGAAGGTCTGGCAGAACCCCCGGTCGGGTCCGAACGGTGACCGCACGGGTGCCATCGAGCTGATACCGAGGAGTTGCTCGAGGCCGTGGACGGCTGATTCGGCGTCGATCACGATGTTGAGCACCGTCTGCACCGGTCCGTCCGGTTCCGGCGCCTCGTCGATGTCGACCGTCTCGCCGGTCTCGCCGTCTTGGAGGTCGGGGTCGACCATCGTCGGCAACGTGGTGTGGCGCAGCAGTTCTTGGAACGCGTCGTAGCGCCGTTGGGTGGCGGTGCGGGCGAGCTTGTCCGCCGCGACGTCGTCACCGTGGATGGCCTTGGCGACCGCCCAGTCGCGGTGGAACTCGATCTCCTCGAAGTGGGCGAGCATCGCCTTCAACCTGACGTGATCCGACGCCGGTCCCTCGACATCGAACTTCCCCGTGAGACCGGTCTGCCCGAGCGATGCCTTGCGGTTGCGGTGTGCCCGGTCGGGGTCGGGCCCGTCCTGATCCATGAGGCACTTCCAGGCGATGACGTACTGCTCGAACGCCAGGAACGACAGCTTCGCCGCGTGGTCGAGGAAGTCGTCGATCTGCTCGGCCACATACATCCCCACCCGAGGCGCACGAGCGAGGCGGGCGAGCAGGAACACCTGCGCCGACCCGACCCGGCCGATCGTCAACGCGTCGAGCACCTGCGGACACGTGCGGCACAGCAGTTCGAGATCGCGGTGGGCCTTGGCGTCTCGGTCGGCCCACCGGAACTCCGCCCGCCCATACCCTGCAAGATCGCGGTGACCGTCTGAGTAGTAGAGCTTCCGCTTCTCCAACTCCCGCAACAACGTGATGTGCTCGGCGAGATCGGCGCGGCGGCGGACTTCGATCTCGCGGCAGCGGGTCAGGATCTCCTCGTCGGAGATCTCGGGTGGATCCACGACGGGATCGTCGACGACCGTGGACATGCACACGCTCCTTCCCCCGACACCCAGCGACGGGGTGCGGTTCATCGGTGATACGAGGGACCTCGGAGGGTCCCGATCACGTCCCGGGGGAACACGGAACGACTGAAGACGATCCTAGAAACCGGGTGTGACAGAGCAGCCCGGCCACACCCGACGAACCGACACCACGATCATGCCAACGGGGTGTCACACGGGCCCGGTCGCCGATCGGCCCGGGTCGACGCGGATGGCCCCGGTCGCGTCCCGGTCAGGTGTCGAAGAGGATCTCGACCATGGGGGCGGACTCGAGCAGCACGTCGAGCGGTTGCTCGCCGCGATACCACCACGCGCTCGGGTGCTCGAGCACCGTGCGCCGGGTGGCCGGATCGTCGACGAACACCGCCCGCGCCGGGACATCGGCGTTCGCATGTCGCTTCAGGTGGACGACGAGCTGCGGATCGGCACGGAGGTTCGCGACCCAGTCGCGCGTGCCCGTGGTGCCGGTGATGAAGCAGCGGCCGTCGACGTCGAGCATCCAGATCTCCAGCCGTCGGGGCAGGCCCGAGGAACGGCCGGTCGTCGTGATGTCGATCGTCGGGTCGTCGGCGAGTTCGGTGCGCACGAGGTCCACACGGTCATCGTAGAACCCGGGGTGACGTCGCCGATCAGGACGCGGCGATCCACTGCTGGACGGTCGCGACGCCGAGCCCGGGGAAGTTGATGTTGAGGCCGTCCATGCCCATGTCGAGGAGCTGCTCGTAGCCGGCGGCGTTCTCCCACACCCGGTCGTTCGGCCACACCCAGATCACGTAGCCGGCGTCGTGCGAGGCGGCGACCACCTCGGGGGTGAGCACCTCGAGGCCGTTGTACTCCGGCGGGAGCTGGAGGATGCGCATGCCGTCGGGCAGCGGCGTGCCGTCGAGCACCCAGGCCGTCGACAGGCCGAGGCCGGGGGTGAGCTCCACCGTGGGGGCGAACTCGCCGAACGCGGTGACGACGGTGTCGTCGAAGGAGGTGACCACGGCGGCGTCGAGTCGGTCGAGCTCGGTCAGCTCGTCGGCGAGCACGCGGGCGGCTTCGACAGCGGTGGCACCCTCGCCCTTGATCTCGATGTTGAGCGGCATGTCGGGCCATCGCTCGACGATGTCGCGAAAGCGTGGGATCGCGAAGTCGGCGGGCGTCGCGCCGGCAGGCGGCGCCACGTCACCGGTGCGGATGCCGCGGTAGACGTAGGCCTCCTCCGGCTGCTCGCGGCACACGCAGTCGGCGGTGAACCAGTAGGCGTTGTCGAGTGCGGCGACCTGCTCGTACGTCATCGCCGCAACCTCGCCCGTGCCGTCGGTGGTGCGGTCGACATCGCCGTCGTGCTGCACGATCAGCACGCCGTCACCGGTGAGCTGGACGTCGAGGTCGAGCATGTCCACGCCGGCGGCGACGCTCTGCGCGTAGCCGTAGGGGGTGGAGTGCGGGAACTCGTCCTCGCCGGCGGCGTGGGCCAGCACGATCGGTCGACCGAGGGCGAGCAGGTCGTCCACCGTTGCAGCGGGCAGGGGTGCGGCGGTCGTGTCGGGCACCGTCGTCGCCGGCTCGGTCGTGGCCGGCTCCGTCGTGTCGGGGACGGTCGTCGCCGGGCTCGACTCGGAGGTCGATGCGGTCGCCGACTCGGCGGCGGTCGCCGTGGGCACGGACGAGACGACCGTGGACGCGGCACCGTCCTGATCGCTGCTGCCCGAACAGGCGGCGGCGAACAGGACGGTGACGAACAGCAGTGCCTTCATCCGGCGCACGCTAGGTGCGCGGGATGGATCAGGCCCAACCTGGGATCAGGACGTGAGCTCGGCGGTGACGATGCGCCCGATCTCCTCGCCGGTGAGTTCGTCGTGGGTGCAGAGCGCATCGGCGATGGCGATCAGCGCCGAGCGGTGCTCGAGGAGCATGCAGGCGACGCGGTCGGCGGCGCTCTCGAGGATGCCTTCCACCTTCTCGCGCGACGGCTGGTCGGACAGCACCTTCGACACGAGGTTGCCGCCCATCGGTGCCGCAGCTGCCTCGAGGCTGATGAGCGTGTCGATGGCACCCATCTGGCCGACCATCTGGGAGGCCAGCGTCGTGGCGGCGGCGAGGTCGCCGGCGATGCCGCTGGAGGCCTCGCCGAACTCCTGGATCTCGGCGGCGCGACCGGCCAGGGCGACGGCGATCAGGTCGGCCGCCTCGCTCGGGGTCCTCAGATGGCGCTCCTCGGCGTCGACGTGCGACACCAGGCCCAGTGCGCCGGCACGGCGCAGGATCGAGGCGATCCGCACGTCACGGCCCACCAGCACGGCCGACAGGGCGTGGCCCGCTTCGTGGATCGCGACCCGTCGACGCTCGTCGGGGTTGTAGCCGACGGGATGCGAGAGGCCGATGTCGGTCGTGAGCTGTGCCTCGACGATGTCGCGCATGTTCATGCGGGTGCGACCGTGGCGGAGTGCGACGATCAGGCCCTCGTCGAGCAGGCGCTCGATCTTGACCGGGCTGTAGCCGGGCGTCATGTCTGCCACCGAGAAGGCGTTGACGTCCTCGGTGTGGGCCTTCTTGCCGAGGTAGTACGTGGCGATCTCGACGCGGTCGGCGCGGGGCGGCAGGTCGAAGTGGATGACCCGGTCGAAGCGGCCGGGGCGCAGGAGTGCCGGGTCGAGGTCGGCGGCGCGGTTGGTGGCGGCGACGATGAGGATGTTGGCCGGCGTCGGCTTCGGGCGGGGGAGGGCCTTGTCGGTCGGCAGGAACACGTTGATACCGTCGACGAACTTGCTCTTGAACCTGTCCTTCGCCGTGGGCATGTCGAAGCTCTGCATCTGCACGAGCAGCTCGTTCACCACGCCGACGATGCCTTCGCGCATCGACCCGGAGTTCATGCCGCTGCGGGCACCGCCGATCGCGTCGAACTCCTCGATGAATCCGATCGCGCCGCCCTCGGCCCGAGCGGCCTTGCGCAGGGCCTTGAAGTAGGTGCGGATCTTGCGGTTGGTCTGTCCGTAGTACATCGACTGGAAGGCGCTGGCCGAGACGAACAGGAACGGCACGCCGGCCTCGGCGGCGAGTGCCTTGGCGAGGTAGGTCTTGCCGGTGCCCGGGGGGCCCTCGAACAGCACGCCTCGTCGGGGCGAGCCGCCCATCTCGGCAGCGAAGGTCTCGTGGGCGAGGAACAGGTTGAGCGTGTCGATCGCCTCACGTCGGGTCGCCTCGGCGCCCACGACGTCGTCGAGGCGGACGTTGGAGTCGCTCGGGCGCAGCAGGGTGTGCGGCGAGTGGCCGGCGCCCAGGAACGGGATGAGGATCAAGCAGGCGAGCACCAGCATCAGGCCGAGCATCACCGTGGTCGTCGGATCGTTGGTGATCCAGGCCGGCATGCCGAACTCGATCGGGTTGTCGGTGGCCTGCCGGTACCAGAACCAGCCGAAGGGCACGGACAAGACGGCGAGCAGCCCCCACAGCCGTTTCTGACGCACCTTCTCGCGGTTCTGGGTCGCATCGACCCGGTCGCCCTGCACGATCCGCCCACCCTGCAGTTGATCGATGTTCATCTGTCGCCCCGCCGTTTCTCGATGTCGAGTTGTTGTGTCATCGTTCGCTCCGGTGATCGCCGCCATGGTCGTCGGATCACCGTGCGCCTCGGGTTCCGCCGCCCGATCTCGGACACCCTAGCACTGATCTCACGTTCCGTGGCAACGTTTCACTCTGGGTGGTTGCCCCCTCGCCGGTGGCGACACCCCTTGAACTCGGCTTGACGGCCCTGGCCGAGCCCACCCGTGTCGTCGATCACGGCCGTGTGGACACGGCGCGGTCGCCCGAACGCCGACCCGGAGATCGTCTGGTTCCGGCAGGCGATCGGTGGGCCTGAACGGTGGCCTGATGTGGGGGTCGAGGCGGCTAGGTCGTTCGACTAAGGTGCTCGCCGATGCCGAACCTGCCGACGCGCACCTCGCCCCGGCAGGCGCGCTCCGCCAAGTCGCTCGACCTGATCCTGGATGCCGCGGAGCAGCTGTTCCACGAACGGGGCGTGGCCGAGACCTCGACGGTCGATGTCGCCGCCGAGGCCAAGGTGTCCGTCGGCCGGCTCTACTACTGGTTCCCCGACAAGGACGCCGTCACCAACGCGGTGATGAAGCGATCGGAGCAGCGTCTCCGCGACTTCCTCGGCAAGGTGATCGTCCACGAGCCCGACGTGCCCACACCGGATCTGCTCAACCGCGCGGTGCCGTTGATCGGCGCGTTCTTCCGGGAACACCCTGGGTCGCTCGCGGTGCTGATGCGCGGCCCGACCGACCCCGTCGACCACGGGCACTCGATGTGCAGTTACTTCGAACAATTGGCTGCCGGCGTCGTCGAGGCTCGGGTACCTGGGATCCCGCCCGCCGAGCGCGATCTCGTCGCCACCACCATCACCCGCATCGTCCTCGGGATGATGGCCGAGTACGTGCGCCTCGACATCGAGCAGGGCAACGTGATGCTCGCCGAGACCCGTTACGTGCTCGCCGCCTATCTGCACTGTCGTTACCCGGGCCACCTCGACCCGGTGTGGGACAACCCCGACGATCCCATCCGGCCATCTCGGCGCCCGGTGCGCTTCGATCGTCCACCGCTCACGATCCACCCTGCCCTCACCGATCCGGAGTGAGCGTCCTCGACACCTTGTTCGCCTATGGCACGCTGCTGCCTGGCGACGTGCGGTGGCACTTCCTGGAGCGATTCGTCGTCGACCACGGCGTGGTCGACCGGGCCGATGGCCGGCTCTTCGACACCGGCGAGGGCTACCCGGCCGCGGTGTTCGGGGAGGGTCCGACGGCCACGGATCCGATCACCGATGGCCCGGTGATCCACGGACGCGTGTTCACCTTCCTGGCAGAGCTGATCGACGAGGCCCTCGCCACCCTCGACGAGGTGGAGGGTGCGGTGGCGGGCGACTACCGCCGGGTCGAGATCGTCACCCAGGACGGCAGGGCCGCGTGGGCCTATGCCTACGGCGGTGGACTGACGCTCGCGCCCATCGAGGGCGGCTCCTGGGCGGCACACCGAGCCGGACGGGCCTGAGCGCGACTCGCTCGCACGACCGCCGACCTGATCTCCTGGTGACCGATGTCCGACGTGACGCCGACCGACGACTCGACAGCGGGTGGCACCTTCCCCGGCTGGCGCGTGGTGGGTGCGAGCTTCGTGTGCCTCGCCACGACCGCGGGGCTCGGCTTCTACGGCCTCGCCGTGTACCTCACCGTGCTCTCGCGCGAACAGGGGTGGAGCGTCGGCTCGATCTCGGCCGCAGGCACCCTGTTCTTCTTCGTCAGCGGCCTCGCCGGGCTCGTCGCGGCGCGGGCGATGGCCACCCGTGACGTTCGCCTGGTGGTCCTGTTCGGTGCGGTGACCGGCGCGGTCGCGCTGGTGCTGCTCGGCCGCGTCTCCGAGGTGTGGCACGTCTACGCCGTGTACGGCCTGCTCTCGGTGGGCCACACCTTCGCCGGGCTCGTGCCAGCCACCACGGTGGTCACCCGGTGGTTCCACACCAAGCGATCGGTGGCGCTCGCCGCGGCAAGCACGGGACTGTCCGTCGGGGGCATGGTGATCACGCCACTCGTCAAGTGGTTGCTCGACCACCGCGGCGTCGCCGACGCAGCGGTGTGGCTCGCACTGATGTGGCTCGTGGGCATCGTGCCCGTCACCGTGCTGTTCCTGCGCGGCGACCCGGCGGCGGCCGGCTGGCAACCCGATGGCGCCCGGGCGTCGTCGGGGCCGGCGCCGGTGACGGTGAGCGTCTCGTACGCCGATGCGTTGCGCACGCGGTTCTTCCTGCTCGTCACGATCGCCTACACCTTCATCCTCGCCGCGCAGGTGGGCGGGATCCAGCAGCTGGTGAAGTTGGTGGAGGAACGTTCGACCGCGTCGCTCGCCACGATCGCGACCACGGTGCTCGCCGGCACGAGCGTCGTCGCCCGGCTCGCCGGTGGGCAGCTGGCGGCGCGCGTGCCGATGGCCCGGTTCACCGCGGTCATGGCCGCGATGCAGGGCACGTCGTTGATCGTGATCGCCGTCTCCACCGCATCGGCGCCGCTGTTCGGAGGCATCGTGCTCTTCGGTGCCACCGTCGGCAACCTCTTGATGCTGCACCCGCTGCTGATCGCCCACGAGTTCGGGCCTGCCGACTACGCACGCATCTTCAGCCGCTCGCAGCTGGTGGTGTTCCTCGGGACCGCCGCCGGGCCGTACCTGCTCGGCGCGCTGCACGACGCGACCGACGGGTATCTGGTGTCGTACCTCGTGGCCGGTTCGCTGTCGATCACCGGCGCCCTGGTGCTCCCGAAGCGCAGCCGCGAGCCAGCCTGAACCTCAGACCAGTGCGACCGCCTGGCCGAGCTCGCGGATGCTGTCGGCGGTGATCGGGTCGGCGACCAGGATCAACTCGTCGGCGCCGGCCTCGGCGATGGCGCGCAGCCCGTCGGCCACCTGCTGAGCGGTGCCCCGGATCGCCGGTGCCGCCGGGTCGTGCGGTCGCTCGCCACCGTCGCCCAGTCGGACGAGCACGCACGCGCTCCGATCGAGGGTCGAGGGATCGCGCCCGACGCGGGTGGCGATCGAACTGACACGTGCCGACCGCTCGGCGAACCCCTCGGGCGTGTTGCCGAACTCGGTGAACCACGTGTTCCAGCTGTGGGCGTGCCGCAGCGTGATCTCGAGGACCCGCTCGCCGTTGCTGCCCACCATCAGCGGGATGGCCCCGCCGCCCACTCGCTCCGGCAGCAGCACCGCGTCGTCGCTGCGCCAGTACGTGCCGGCGAAGGTGCTCCGTCCGCCGCCGACCAGTTCGCGGATGATGGTCCACGACTCCTCGAAGCGGGCGACGCGATGGTCGAACGGGATGCCGAACGCATCGAACTCCGTCCGGTTCCAGCCGGCGCCGAGGCCGAGCACGAATCGTCCGCCGCTGATCTCGTCGACCGTCGCCGCCATCTTCGCGATGAGCGTGGGCGGGTGGAAGCCGGCGCACGCGACGAGCGGGCCGAGCTGCACGCGCTCGGTCACCGAGGCCAACGACGACAACAAGGTGAACGCTTCCCACGGAGCGCGCTCGTGGCGGCCGTCGCCCCGGTACAGAAGGTGGTCGCCGACCCAGATCGAGTCGAATCCAGCCTCCTCCGCCGCCTGGGCCATCGCGAGGTACTCCGGCCAGCGGACGACGCGCTCGACCTCGGGGAGCTGGATCCCGATGCGTGGACGGGAGGAGCCGGTCGTCGGCGCGCTGGTGTCGGACATGGCGGCGACGGTAGCGAGGCTCCGGTACGTTCGCCCATATGCAGGCGTCGGGATCGATCATCGTCACGGCCGACGACACCACCGGTGCGCTCGAGACCGCCGCTGCCTGCGCGGCCGGCGGGTGCCCCGGCATCGTGGTGCCCCACGGAGCGGGGCGCTCCGTCGCCTCGACCGTGCCGGGGCAGCTGGTCGTGGTCGACCTGCGCAGCCGTCACCTCCCACCGGACGAGGCCGCGGCTCGGTTGCGCTCGATCGTGGAGGTCGTCGCCGATCTGGGCGCGCACAAGATGGACTCGACGTTGCGCGGCAACTGGCCGGCCGAGATCGAGGCGATCGCCCACGCCGGCCGCCGCGTGCTGATGGTGCCCGCGTTCCCTGCCGCCGGTCGCACGTGCGTGCACGGTGTGGTCCACGTCGACGGTGTGCCGGTCCATCGGACGGCGTTCGCCGACGACCCACGGTCGCCCGTCGTGACGTCACGTCCCACCGACCTGCTGCCGGGCGCGGTGTCGGCGCACGACCTCGGCGCAGTACGCGCCGCGCTCGCCGAGGGCGTGCGCATCGTGGTCGCCGACGCGGTCACCGATGTCGACGTCGGCGCGCTCGCCTCGTACGCCGCAGAGCATCGCGACGTCGTGCTCGTCGGCCCGGCCGCCGCCATCACTGCCCGGGTCACCGCCCGCGTCGCCGGCCGCGATCGCTCGCGCTCCACGTCGATCCACCGGCCGGCTCCACTCGAACCGGGTGTGCTGGTGGTGTCGGCGAGCAGGCACCCGACCGCGGTCGCGCAGCTCGCCGAGCTCGCTGCGCTCGGCGTCACCGTGGTGCGACCACCGGCCGACGCCAGGATCGAGGACGCGGACGCCGTCCTCGCCCGTCTTGCCGCCGACGTGCACGATCGCCTCGCCGCCGATCCGGCGATCCGGACGCTGGTGGTGGTGGGTGGTGACACGACGGCTGCGGTCATCGGCCGCGCAACGGTGACGGTGGAGGGCAGCGTCGGCGTCGGCATCGCCGTCGGGCGCATCCAGCTGCCCGTCCGGGATCGATCGACCCTGCTGCCCGTCGACCGCCCACTACGCCTCGTGACCAAGCCCGGCGGCTTCGGTGCACCCGGTACGTTGGTCGACGTGCTCCACGACGCCCTCGGATCCGCATGACGACCCGACCTCCGCTCGCGATCACGATGGGCGACGCCTCGGGCGTCGGACCCGAGATCGTGCTGCGCCACCATGTCGCCCACGGCCTGGGCGATGCGGTCGTGTACGGCGACGTGGCAATCCTCCGCCACGGCATCGCAGTGCTCGGTCTGGGCCTCGACCCCGAACGCGAGGTGGTCGCCGTGGCGCCAGACGCCGAGTGGCCGGCGCCTGAGGACGGCGTGCTGCGCGTCGTCGACCTCGGCCTCCTCACGGCCGACCAGCACCGGCCCGGCGTCCTCGACGCCGCAGCGGGCGCGGCGGCGCGCGAGTACGTGCTGGCCGCCACAGGTGCCGCCTTGGCCGGCACCGTGTCGGCCGTCGTCACCCTGCCGATGAACAAGGAAGCGACCCAACTCACCGACCCGGTCTTCGTCGGTCACACCGAGCTCATCGCCGCAGCGTGTGGCGTCGAGCGCTATTCCATGATGCTCGCCGCCGGCGATCTCGCCGTCACCCACGTGAGCACCCACGTGTCGCTGCGGGAGGCCATCGAACGGGTGACCGTCGAACGGGTGCTCGATGTCGTCCGCCTCACGCACGCCACCCTCGCCCGCTTCCTCGACGCGCCGCGGATCGCCGTGTGCGGGCTCAACCCGCACGCGGGGGAGCACGGGCTGTTCGGGTCGGAGGACGCCGAGCGGATCGTGCCGGCGATCGAGGCGGCCCGCGCAGAGGGCATCGACGCGAGCGGGCCGCACCCGGCCGACACCGTGTTCCACCAGGCGGTGCATCGCAAGCGGTTCGACGCGATCGTGTGCATGTACCACGACCAGGGCCACACGCCGATGAAGCTGCTCGCGTTCGAGAGCGGTGTGAACATCACCATCGGCCTGCCGGTCGTGCGCACGTCGGTCGACCACGGCACGGCCTTCGACATCGCGTGGCAGGGCGTTGCCTTCACCGACTCGCTGCAGCACGCCATCGACTGGGCGCGCAAGCTCGTCGGCTAGGACCGGATCCGGTCAGCCGCCGCCGTTGCGGGCGATGGCGGCACGCCGCTCGAGCCGGGCTTCGGGCAGCAGCACCATCGACGACACGATGATCAGCGCGGCCGCGATCCAGGCGACGGTCTCGAGGTCGAACCGCTCGATCACGAGGAAGCCCAACAGCGGTGCCGCCACGGCTCGGATACCGGTGAAGAACGTGTGCAGGCCCATGTAGTCGGCCACCCGGCCCGGCGGGGCGAACTTGGTGACCCAGAGCGTCCACATCAGGTCACCACCGGCACTGCCCACCCCGAATGCCACCGCGCCGAGCAGCAGCCCGAGATCCGACGCGCCCGAGAAGAACGCCGCGACGTACAGCGCGAACAGCAGGTTCACCATGATGCGCGCCGCGAAGAACGACATGCGATCGAACAGGTTGCCGAACAACGGCAAGCACACCAGTCGGACGATCGAGGGGATCGTGACCGTGAGCATCGTGATCTGGGCGGCGTCGGCGTCGATGCCGTACACCGGACGAGCGAGGTACTCGACGCGCAGCGGCAGCAGCATCAGGTTGCCGAACCCCATGAGCATCCACGCGACGAGCGTGAGCCGCAGCTGGCGGTCCTCGCTCAACAGGTGGAAGTGTGGGAGCGGCGACGTGCGACCCTCGATGGCGGGCAGTGGCGTGGACGGCAGGTTCGCCTGGCACACGCCGACGGCGGCGAGCGCCACCGCCGCCACCACCATCAGCACCCACCACCGGTCGGGGTGGGCCTTCAACGCTGCACCCATCGCGAAGCCCGAGAGGGCACCGACCGCGACACGCACCGCCATGCCTCTGCCGACGCGGCGACCGCGATCGAGGACGGAGAAGTTGCGCTCGTACGTCGCGGTGAGCAGCGGGATCGGTGCGCTGATCGCGGCGACGCCGATGATCGATCCGATCACCATCAACATGAGCGCACCGCTCGACGCGAGGGCGAAGCCGAGCGCGCCCGTGAGGCTGATGGCAGCGGCGACCACCATCACGGGTCGGCCCGATCGGCGCGCCGCTGCAGTGAGGAACGGCGATGCCAGCAGGCCCACGCCCGCTGCGGCGGCGATCGAGCCCTTGACCCATCCGGCGGCGTCGAACCGGGTGATCGCGACGGTGAGCACGATGGTGCTCTCCACCGGCACCAGCACGCCGGCCGGCACGGCTCTCACGACGTCGACGAGCTGCGTCCGTTGGACGATCCGGGGATCGTCGCTCGGTGGCGCGGTCACGAACCGACGCGCATCAGACGAGTCGCCGCATCGCGGCCTCCGGCTGGGTCGACGCCGTCAGCGTGACCCTGGCGTCGACCACCCAGCACCCCGCCGGACCGATGATCGCCGGGTTGATGTCGAGCTCGTCGATCGCGGTGTGCTCGAACACGAGGTGAGAGACCCGCGTGATCGCGTCGACGAGCGGTTCCGCGTCGATCCCCGCCGCGGTGAGCGCAGCACCCACGCGGGAGGCGTTGACGAGGTTGGACGCCGCTGCCCGGGTGACCGGCGCGAGGCGGCTCTCCTCGTCGCCGATCGCGTCGGCCATGATCCCACCGAGCCCGACGGTGATCACCGCACCGAGCCGAGGATCGGTCGTGCACCGGATGCGGACGTCGATGCCCGGTGGCACCATCTGCTGCACGGTGATGCAGCTCGCGTCGTCACCGAGGCTGGCCCGCATCACGGTCACCGCATCGCGGACGGCGTCGGCGTCGGGGAGGTCGAGGGCGACGCCCGCCTCCGCGGATCGTCCGGCGCGCCGACGGAGTGCCTTCAACCCGACGGGGTACCCCACCCGCTCGGCGACCTCGACGATGGCGTCGGCCGTGGCGGCGTCGGTGAGCTCGGTCGACGGTGACCGAACGCCGTACGCCCGCAGCACGGCGTCGACGTCGGCCATCGTTGCGGCACGGTCGCCGTCCGACGACGCCGTCACCGCTCGCGCCAGGACCGCTGCCGCCGCATCGCTGTCGACACCCGACAGGTCGGCCATCGTCGCGTCGGCCTCGGTGTCGAGCCAGCGTCGATAGGCGACCATGTGTCCGATGACGACCGCCGCCGGCTCGGGGAACGAGAACGAGGGCACCTGCGAGCCGTCGCAGATGGGACCGTCGCTGCGCCCGAGCATGACGGCGACCACCGGCTTGGACGCCCCCGCTGCGGCGGCGTCGATGGCGCGTGCGGGGACGCGCGCCGAGGCGATCGGCGGCGCGTGCACCACGAGCAACGAATCGATCCCGGGATCGGCGAGCGCGGCCTCGACCGCCGGGCCGTAGTCGTCGACGTCGGAGCGCCAGTCGAGCGGGAGCGGTGGCGGCACCACCTCGAGTCCGGCCACCTGCAGCGCCGCTGCGGCGAGCACGCCAGGGCTGCGCGAATTGGTGAGGATCGCCACCCGACCACCCGCGGGCACGGGCTGACAGGCGAGCACGCGCGCCGTGTCGAGCATCGCCCGCACCGTGGGCACCTCGATCACGCCGGCCTGTTGGTACAGGGCGTCGGCCGCAGTGCCGAGCGCCGCGGCGCCCGTGCGGACCGCGACGATCGGGCGGCGACGCGAGACCCGTCGGGCGATGCGCGCGAACTTGCGCGGGTTGCCGAAGCTCTCGGTGTAGATCGCGATCACCCGAGTGCGTTCGTCGTCCTCCCAGAACTGGAGGAGGTCGTTGCCGGAAACGTCGCTCTTGTCGCCGAGCGACACGAACCACGACAGGCCCATCGACATCTGGGCGGCGAGCTGCAGCAGCGAGGCCCCCAGCGAGCCGGACTGCAAGGAGATGGCGACGCCGCCCGCGGTGAGGTCGACCGGCACGAGCGCTGCCTGCACACCGACCGGTACGTCGTTGCCTGCCTCGACGGGCGCCTCGCCGCGGACTCGCCCGGTCGCGATGCCCATGCTCGCCGGACCGATGATGCGCATGCCGTTGCGCCGAGCCTTGTCGACGATCGCGGCCATGTCGACCCCCGTGCCGTCGACGGCCGTGAGCACGACTGCGCCGCGCACGCGCTTCTCGATGCACTGGTCGATCACCTCGGCGAGCACCGCAGCTGGTGTCGCGATCACCGCGAGCCAGACGTCGTGGTCGATGTCGAGCACCGTCGGGTACGCCGTCACGCCGCCGACCGTCGCGCGCCGGGGGTTCACGGGGAAGCACGGCTGCACACCACCGCTCAGCACGTTGGCCCACACCTCACGTCCGATCGAGCCGGGCTCGTCGCTCGCGCCGATCACGGCGATCGAGCGGGCGAGCAGCAACCTCGCGACCGATCGACTGTCGGCCCGACGCTCACGCTGCTCGACGGAGTCGACGAACTGCTCGGTGTCGGTGAGCGGGAACTCGAGTTCGACGACCCCGCTGTCGAAGTGGCGT
Organism: Actinomycetota bacterium; assembly: GCA_963169665.1. Classification (GTDB taxonomy): domain Bacteria; phylum Actinomycetota; class Acidimicrobiia; order Acidimicrobiales; family Ilumatobacteraceae; genus VFMC01. The sequence continues at coordinate 38,146 of CAUJET010000037.1, forward strand.
TGAACCGGCCACCCGGCCTTCGAGAACACGCTGAGCATGGGGCGGTTGTCGGCCAGGACGTCCGCGGTGAACCGGCCGATGCCATTGGAGTGGGCGATCGCCGCGAGGTGTTCGAGCATGAGGGTGGCGATGCCCTTGCCAAGGTGGACGTCGTCGACCATGAACGCCACGTCTGCGTCGTCGCGTCCCGGCCAGCGCTCGTAGCTCGCCCAGGCGGCGAACTCGCCGTGGATCTCGAGCACGAGCGCGACGCGATCGACGAAGTCGACGACCGTGAAGTGCTCGAGCTCGCTCGGGGTGAGCGACGGCTTGGGCGAGAAGAAGCGGCGGTAGAGGTTCTCGCGTGGTTGCCGTTCGTGGAACGCCAGCAGCGCCGGCGCGTCCTCGGCCGTCATCGCACGCAGGTAGCCCGTCTCGCCGTCGGCCAACACGACGCTGGTCGCCCAGTCCTCCGGTGCGTTCGCCACGCACTGAGCTTGCCATATCCGTCCGCTGCGCCGCCGAGAACGGGCACGTGGCACAAGCCCGCGATGACCTTCGGCCCTGTCGTCGTCACGTGTCCGATGGCACGGTGGCCCCATGGGGACGAGCACACCGTCGACGCAGGGGAACACGAGGACCTATCTGAGTCAGAACGACGCGATCATGTGGACGGTCGAGTCGGATCCATTGCTGCGGTCGACGATCGTGGGGGTGGTCACCCTCGACCGGGCACCCGATTGGGACCGGCTGGTCGCACGGGTCGAGCACGTGACCCGCATGGTGCCCGAACTGCGTGAACGCATCGTGCCGGTCCCCTTGCATCCGACCACGTGGCGATGGGAGCCCGATCCGGACTTCGACCTGGGCGCTCACCTGCGACGGGTCGCGGCGCCTGCGCCGGCCACGATGCGGGAGGTGCTCGACATCGCCCGAGACAGTGCGCAGCACGGCTTCGATCGCACCAGGCCGCTGTGGGAGTTCATCCTCGTCGAGGGACTGGTCGACGGGACGGCAGCGCTCGTGATGAAGGCCCATCACGTCGTCACCGACGGCATCGGCGCCGTACAACTCGCCGTCCACCTGTTCGACCTCGAATCCGATCCGCCGACGCGAGGGGCGACCTCGCCGCGCCAGGACGCGGTCGCAGGTGCGCCGTCGGTGCGCGGGCTCGTGGCCGAGGCGCGCGAGGTGATCGCCCACGACCTCGATGGCGCAGTGCACCTGGTACGCGCCGCGTTGCCGTCGGTCGTGCCGAGCCTGTTGCGCGTGGTGCGCGACCCGTTGCACGCCGTGGTGGAGACCGTGCGGACGGCGCAGTCGATCGGCCGCACGGTGGCACCGATGACCCACACGCTGTCGCCCGTGATGGTCGATCGTCATCGGCACACGACCTTCGAATCGATCGAGGTGCCCCTCGACGATCTGCGCCGTGCTGCGGGCGTGGCCGGTGGCACGCTCAACGACGGCTTCCTCGCCGCGATCACCGGCGGCCTGCGCCGATACCACGAGGCCAACGACGCCGAGGTCGAGGAGTTGCGCGTTGCGATGCCGGTGAGCCTGCGAACCTCCGCCGACGACGCCGGCGGGAACCACGTGACCGTGATGCGCTTCACGGTGCCGGTCGGGGTGGCCGACGCCGACGAGCGGATCCGACGCCTCCACGACATCGGCCGTCGCATCCGCCAGGAGCGCTCACTCGCCCACACCGAGGCCATCGCCGGGTTCTTGAACCTGATGCCGAACGGGGTGCTCGGCACCATGCTCAAGCACATCGACTTCCTCGCCAGCAACGTGCCGGGCGTCCCCGTGCCGCTCTTCCTCGAAGGTGTGCGGGTCCGTCGTTACGTGCCGTTCGGGCCCACCGCCGGGTCGTCGCTCAACGTCACACTGATGACCTACGACGGGATGTGCTGCATCGGCGTGAACATCGACACGGCAGCGGTGACCGACGTGGCGCTGTTCATGCGCTGCCTGCGCGAGGGGTTCGGTGAGGTGCTCGCGCTGGCCGACTAGCGTCTCGTCGTCATGGCCGCTCCCGGTGCTCGACCCATGCCACGACTCTCGGCTCGACGGACACCGCTCGTCGCCGTCCCCCCTCGTTCGACCCATCTGCTGGTGGTGACGACGCCCGACGATCCGCTGCCGGACGCCCCGGGACGCGAGGCCATCCGTCGGGCCCGTGCGCGTTCGATCGGCGGCGCCGTCGCCGCTGCGGCAGCGCCCGCTCCGGTGACGGTGCAACTCGATGGCGGGCAGCTGGTCACCTGGGTCGTGGTCGACCCCTCGGCGAGCACCTTCGACCGGGCCACCTCGATCCGCACGGGGCTCGCATCGCTCCTCGCGGAGCATCCGGCGTCGCTCGACGTGTCGATCCACGCCGGGCCCGACGTCGCCGCAGGCCTCGCGGTCGACGCTGCGCACGTCGCGCTGGTGAACGCCGTCCCGCTGCCGTCGTGGAAGCGTGGGCCCGCGCCGCGCCGGCTGGCGTCGGTCACCCTGCACGGCGTGCCGGCCGGCACCTCTTTCACGGAGGTGCGAGCACTGGCCGAGGGCAACCAGTTGTGTCGGGAGTTGACGGCAGCACCGGCGAACGCGCTCGGTCCCGCGGTCTACCGCGCCCGCCTCGCCGAGCTCGCCCGCGCCGAGGGGTGGAAGCGCCAGGAGTTCGGCGTCGACCGGTTGGAGCGGATGGGGGCGGGGGCATTCCTCGCGGTCGCTCGAGGCAGCGACCAGCGCGACGCAGCGATCGTCCGCCTCACCTACGACGGTCGGCCGTCGCGGGCCCGGGCCGGTGCGGCCGGAAGGTCCGTGGCACTGGTGGGCAAGGGCATCTGCTTCGACACCGGTGGCCACAACCTGAAGAAGGACACGTCGATGAACGAGATGCACCACGACATGAACGGCTCCGCCGTTGCCGTCGGTGCGCTGCTCGCCGCCAGTCGGCTCCGACTCCCGCTGCGGATCGACGTCTGGCTCGCGATCGCCCAGAACCACCTGTCGCCGTCGGCCTACACGCAGAACGAGGTGGTGACCGCGCTCGACGGCACGACCATCGAGACGACTCACACCGACGCGGAGGGTCGCATGGTGCTCGCCGACACACTGGTCCTGGCGGCGAAGGAACAGCCCGACGAGATCATCGACTTCGCGACCCTCACCGGGTCGATGTGGATCGCGCTCGGGTCGCGCATGAGCGGGGTGATCGCCAACCGCGACGAGTTCGCCGCACGTGCAGTCGCCGCCGGTGCCGTGACCGGCGAGCGTGTGGTGGCGTTCCCGATGCCGGCCGACTACGACGAGGCGCTGGCGTCATCGGTCGCCGACGTGAAGCAGTGCGTGCTCGAGAGCGGCGCGGCCGATCATCTCCTGGCGGCCCGGTTCCTGCAGCGCTTCGTCGGCGATCGCCCGTGGCTGCATGTCGACCTGTCGGCCGTGAGCTGCAAGGGCGGGCTCGGCGCGGTGGGGACCGACGTCACCGGGTTCGGCGTGGGCCTCACGCTCCGTCTGCTGCAGGCCTGACCGAGACCTCCGCCACATCCGGCCCCTCCGAGAGGTCCGACGCGGCGCGCGCTGCCTCGAGGCGAGCGGTGGTGAGCCGCTGCCGGCCGAAGACGAACAGGGCGGCGTGCACCAGAGCATCCGCCAGCCAGACCGAGCGCAGTGCCCAGTCGCGGGTGGTGAAGCGATCGACGGCGAAGACGATCAGCCCGCCGGCCGCCGCGCCGATCGGCATCATGCCCCACGCGAAGAAGCGGTAGACGCTGTTCACCCGACCCAGCAGATGCGACGGGATGATCCGTTGCCGCAGGCTCACCGTGATGACGTTCCAGAGCGTCCCGAGCAGCGCCATGAACGCGAACATCACCATCACCACCGGCCAGTACGGCAGTGCGAAGATCACCGTCGCCACGACCGTCGCGCCGCCGAGGGTGAGGCCGAGGCAGGTGCCGCTGCCGAGGCGGGTCGAGATCGCCGAGGCGAACGTCCCGCCGAGGATGCCGCCCAACGCGAGACCGAAGCCGAGCACCGTGAACAGGACCGGGCCGACCTCGAGGACCTCCTGCGCGTACAGCACGAGGGTCGCACCCCCCAGCATCGAGGCGAAGTTCATCAGCCCGAGGATGATCGCCATCGATCGCAGCAGTTCGTGACGCCAGAGCCATCGGACGCCTTCCGCGAGTTCGGCCCGCCAGTGCTGTGGCGCCGCATCCTCGACACGCTCGGCTCGGAACGTGCCGGGGATGAGCCACACCAGTGCCGCGGCGACGAAGAACGATCCGGCATCGACGAAGAACGGCAACGAGAACGCGGCGAAGAGCAGGACGGAGCCGAGGGGCGGCCCGACGAAGGTGTTGGCGACACTCTCGGCTGCCCACAGGCGACCGTTGGCGCGCTCGAGGTCGTCGGCGTGCACCAACGCCGGCATGAAGGTCTGGCCGCAGTTGTCGGCGAGGACCTCGGCCATGCCGAGCAGGAGCGTGGCGACGAGCACGAGCAGGTACAGGCCGGTGGTCGTGCCGACGACGAGATCCACCTCGTCGGGTCCGGGGAGATCGCCGCGACGACCGAGGACGGCGACCGCGACGATCAGGGTGAGACAGCCCCGCAGCACGTTCATCGCGACCATCGCTCGACGCCGGTCGATCCGGTCGGTGATGACCCCGGCGGGCAGCGTGAACACCAACCAGGGGAGGCGCTGGGCGACGACGACGAGCGAGACGAGCAGCGGGTCGCGAGTGACCGCGGATGCCAGCCACGGGTAGGCGATCTGGCCCACGCCGTCGCCGAGGTTGCTGATCGTCGTCGCGGCGAGCAGCTTGCGATACCTCGCACCGAGCGACGAGCGCGTCATCCGGCGCTCCGGCCGGACGGGAGGCGGTTCGTCGGGAACACACCGACGAGGAGGCCGTACTCGCGGTCGCCTGCGCGTGGGAGCCGGGTGAATTCGAGCGCGAGCGCCATGACCCGTTCGGTGAATTCGGCCGCGTGCTCGGGTGGGATCCGTGCATGGCGATACGTGAAGCCGCCGGTCTGCACCTCGTCGGGTGCCTCGAGGTCGATCTCGCTGCGGGCGTCGGCGAAGAAGGGGAGATCGTTCGTGTCGGCACGGTCGGGGAACCTGATGGTGCGGGCGGTGCGGCCGTAGTAGCGCTCCTCGATCGCTCGCACCTTGCGGGTGCGCACCACCCGCAGCATGCCTGCCTCGACGAGCACGTCGACGTGGTGAGCGACGCTGCCTCTCGGCTTGCCGACCAGCTCGGCCAGCTCGGTGACCGTCATCGCCCGTTCGAGCACCAGGTCGACGAGGAGCGAGCGGAGGGGATGGCCGAGGGCCTTGAGACGCACCGGCGTGTCGGCCGCCACGAACTCGGCGAGCTCGTAGTCGACGTCGTGCAGGGGCTGCAGGGGTTGCAGGGGTTGTGTCCGATCATTGTCCGACATTTGTCGGATATTACGGAAAAGTCGGACGATACGCAACCATGGCATCATCGAGGCCATGACCATCATCAAGATCAACGCGCTCACCGTGCCCGCCGAGATGGGTGAGGAGGTGGCCCGTCGCTTCGCCGCCCGGGCCGGCGCCGTCGACGGCCACGACGGCTTCGAGGGCTTCGAACTGCTGAAGCCGACCGACGACCGGACCACCTGGTTGGTGGTCACCCGCTGGCGTGACGAGGCTGCCTTCGACGCCTGGCGGAACTCGGCATCGTTCGCCCACGGCCACCGTGGTCCCGACGCGAACGAGAGCGCTGCCGCGCCGCAGCCGCCCATGCCGATCCAGGCGGAGCTGTGGAGCTACGAGGTGGCGCTCGGCCGCCCGGCCTCCTGATCAGCGCACGACGATGGCGTCGTTGCCCCACGGGGTGAGCGCCGCCGGAGCGACCGGCTCCTCGCGGAACGCCGCGGGCAACTCGTCGACCATGTGCAAGATCGCGCCGAGCCGACCGACGCCGACGAACAGCGCGACGTCGAGTGCGAGTTCGACGATCTCCCCATCGTCGAAGTGCTCGTGCAGGGCCGCGAACACCGTGTCGTCGATGGCGAGGTGGTTGGTGGCGAACAGCTCACCGAAGCGGATCGCGGCACGCTCGGCATCGGTGAGGTCGGGTGCCTCGGCCGGCCGTTCGAGCGAGCAGACGAGGTCCTCGGTCAGGCCTGCGTCGACGGCGTCGGTGTACCGGATCGCCATGCAGCTGCGACACTGGTTGTGGAACGCGACGCGGAGCCGGACGAGCTCGACGAGTCGTGGGTCGAGTCGCCGGTGGCGCTTCAGCGAACCGGTGAACGCCATCAGCCCGGTGGCGAGTTCGGGTCGGTGCGCGAAGTAGCGCATGAGTCCGTTCTCGAGCGGCGTGCGCGTCTCGGGGGCGATGGCGTCGACGAGTCGCTGGTCCCACTCGCTCGGATCGATCTGTCGGATGCGGTCCATGGTGTGTCCTTCTCCTGTCGGTTCGTGTCGGTAGCTCGGGTCCGGCGCGTCAGCGTGCCGGGAGCTTGTGGTTGTCCCACGTGACGAGGTGGTCAGGTGTGAACACCACCCATCGCCACATGCGCCCGCGGGCCGATGCCTCCATCCGCAGCCCCGTCGTGTCGGCGGGCATCGGCTCGCCGTGGCCGCCCGCGTACTTCACGCCCATCTGCCCGCGCACGATGTCGAGGCCGGTGTCGGCCGCTTCGTCGTCGGTGGTCTCGAGCACTCGGGCTCGTCCCTGGAACATCGCGCCCTGCAGCTCGGGGAAGCGTTCGTTGCGATCGACGAGAACCGTGCACACCGGGGTACGGCGGAGGTTCGCGATCTTCTGACCGCGGCAGTAGAAGTAGATCTTGCCCTCGGCCCAACCGAACCACAGCGGCGTGACGTTGATGCGATCGCCCGGGCCCACCGTCGCGACCCGCATGTTCCACGAGGTGAGCATCAGCTCGTCGAGTTCGTCGTCGGTGAGGCTGACTCCTGCAGCAAGGCTTCCCATGTGCGAATGGTGGCACGTAGGGTCCGATTCCATGGACCCGAGCTCCCGCCCTGCAGACACCGACCGCAGCCCGAATCCGCGCTGCATCCAGTTCGAGGTGCGTCGCGACGACATGCGCCGCCATCGCGTCGAGGAGGGCCCGGTCCCCGAGCCGGGCGAGGGCGAGGTGGTGCTGCAGCTCGATCACGCGGCGCTCACCGCGAACAACATCACCTACGGCGCGTTCGGTGACGTGATGGGGTACTGGAACTTCTTCCCCGCGGACGACGGCTGGGGGCGCGTGCCGGTGTGGGGCTTCGCCGACGTCGTCTCGTCGCGCGCCGAGGGCATCGTCGACGGCGAGCGCGTGTACGGGTACTTCCCGATGTCGTCGCACCTCGTCGTGACCGCGGGGCGCGTCACGCCGACGGGTTTCGTCGACGTCGCTGCGCACCGGGCATCGTTGCCGCCCGTCTACAACCAGTACCAACGGATCGCCGACCGGGCGACCGCGCAGGACGAGCACGTGCACGCGGTCCTGCGCCCGTTGTTCACCACGTCGTTCCTCATCGACGACTGGCTCGCCGGGCAGGACGTGTTCGGCGCCCGGACCGTGATCATCGCGAGCGCGTCGAGCAAGACCGGACTCGCGCTCGCAGCGCTCCTGCACGCCCGCGGCGGCATCGAGGTGATCGGCCTCACGTCGGCGCGCAACGCGGCGTTCGTCGGCTCGGTCGGCTACTACGACCGGGTGGTCACGTACGACGACATCGCCGGCGCCGACGGCCTCGACGCGTCGGCGCCGTCGGTGCTCGTCGACATGGGCGGCGACGCTGCCGTCCTCGCCGCCGTGCACGGACACGTCGGTGACTCGCTGCGTCACAGCTGTCAGGTGGGTGCCACGCACTGGGAGGACGTCCGCTTCGGCGTCCAGCTGCCCGGCCCGGCGCCGGCGATGTTCTTCGCGCCCGACCACGTGCAGCGGCGCGTCGCCGACTGGGGTGGCAGCGGGTTCGACGAGCGCGTCGGTGCGGCGTGGGACGTCTTCCTCACGTCGGCGGGCGGGTGGCTCGACATCGTCGAGGCGAGCGGTGCCGATGCGGTCGCCGCAGCGTTCGACGAGGTGCTCGACGGTCGTGTGCCGGCGAACCAGGCGTACGTGATCTCGCTGGACGCCTGACGCCACGGCCTGACGCGCTGTTCACGCGGCGGCAACGTCGTCGGCCTGCGGCGGTGACGAACCGGCGGCATCGTTCCTCGAGAGCGATCAGGTCGACCGACCGACCGGCGGCTCCTCGCCGAGTTGCTCGCGACCGGTGGTCCGGTCGGCGAGGTCGTCGGCGAGGAGGCGACGTCAGACGGAGCCGAGGAGGTGGCCGGCCTGTCGGATCAGCTGGTCGACCACGGCTGGTAGCACGAGCTGCCGTTGCGGGCCCAGAACGTGCACAGCGCTGCGGCGGCACGGACGTTCTGCACGGGGTCCATCAGCGTGAACGCATCGACCGGTTCGCCGAGCGTCTCGTTCAGGAACGACAACGTGATGTCGTTGATCTGGAGGAGGCCGGAGTCGCTGGTGCGCGAGCGGATCTCGGCCCAGCAGTTCGATTCTCGCCACGCCAGACGGGACATTCGTAGGACGTCCCACCCGATCGCCGGTGCGTGGATCATCAACAGGTCCTCGTACTGGGTGCAACGACCGGGCGCCTCGGTGCCGTCGGGGCCGGGGATCACGACGCGCGCCGGGGCGGTGCTGGTGGTCGTCGCGGGCGCGGTGGTCGCCGTGCGATCGGCCGTGTGATCGGGTGTCGGGACGGAGGTCGTGGCGGGGGCGGCGACGGCCGTCGTGGCGACCGGTGCGCTCGCCTGGCTCGCGATCGATGACGCGGTCTCGGGCGCGTCGCACTGGCTGGTGCCGAGGAACAGCGTCGCCACGACGGCCGAGCAACGCTGCAGCGTGCGACGGCGCCGACGGCGCGAGGCGGCCTCGCCGAGGTGGTCGCCGAGGTGGTCGCCGATGTGGCCGCGGGGGTGGGCCGAGGAGCGGTGGAGCGCGTCGGATGAGGGGTGGGGTCGGTTCATGGGCGACCGTTGTAACCCAATCGCAACACAATTGGGTGCGCGGGTGACGGGTGTCATGCCGGGTCGGGACGTGCCTCGCGGCCGGCACGCCGGTCGGCGAGACTGTCCGAATGCCGCCTGCCGCCCGTCGATTCACCCGTGCTGAGCTGCTCCGATACCACGGTGCGACCGTCGACGACTTCAGCGGGGACGAGGTCCGGTTGCTGTTCGTGGGCATCAACCCGGGGCTCTGGACGGCGGCGGTGAACGCCCACTTCGCCCGGCCCGGGAACCGCTTCTGGCCGGCGCTGCACCGCGCGGGGATCACGCCGTGGCAGGTCGACGCGAGCAGCGGGATGCAGCCCGCCGACGTCGAGATGTTGCACGCGCGAGGCATCGGGATCAGCAACATCGCACCCACCGCGTCGGCGCGCGCCGACGAGTTGACGGCCGACGATCTCGTCCACGGTGCCGCCCGCCTGGAGGCGACGGTGGCCCGGCTGCGCCCCCGTGCGGTGGCGGTGCTCGGGTTGACCGCGTACCGGCAGGCCTTCCACCGACCGAAGGCGATCGCCGGCCGTCAGGAGGAGACGCTCGCGGGCACGGCGCTGTGGGTGTTGCCGAATCCGAGCGGCCTCAACGCGCACGAGACGGTCGACTCGTTGGCGATCGCGTACGCGGCGGCAGCGCGAGCGGCCGGCCTCGAGGTCGCTTCGGACGCCCGGTAGGCAGCCGGGACGACGGTCAGACGACGAGGTCGACGTGCTGCACGGCACCGACCCCGCCGTCGGTGCGGACGACCATGCCGGTCGACTGCACCTGGCCGAGCACCGTCGAACCGCCGGCACCGCCAGCGCCACCGGCACCGCCGGCGCCACCGGTGATGGTGAACGGCGACGCCACCGAGCGCACCGAGATCGCGCCGACGCCGGCCTCGGCGAGCGAGCGCATCCCCTCCGGTCCGGACAGCGACAGCTCGGCGAACGCGGCGTCGCCCTCGTCGATCCATCCGTTGCCGTCGTCGTCGAGCGCGGCGAGATCGGCGAAGCCGTCGCCGCTGATCGCACCGAACAGCTCGCGTCCGTCGGTGATCGCCCCGTTGCCGTCGAGATCGCGCACGAGGAACGAGCTCGCGCCGGCGGTCAGCCGCACACGATCGTCGGCGCCGTCCACGTCGAGGTCGAACGAGGTGACGTCGTCGCCGAGGTGTGCCATCGAGCCGTCGAGTGTGACGATCAGCGGATCCTTCATCGGCGCGTCGCCGGCGCGGATACGCAGCCGGCTCTCCTCGACGAAGTGGCGCGACATCGTGAGGTCGAGCTGGAGCTCGCGCTGGGTGCCGTCGGCCTCGGTGATGGATGCCCGGATCGACACGGCGGTCTGCTCGGTCTCCTCGACGCGATGGACCGCGTCGATCTGCATTCCCCAGCCGCGACCTCGCGGGGCCGGCGCAGCGCCCTCGTGCCGTTCGCCGGTCACCTCCGACGCGTCGATCACGTGGACGGGGCGACCGGTGAACTTCTCGATGATCGCGATGAGCACCTGCAACGTGGGGTCGTTCGTGGTCGACCCGTCGTCGTCGCAACTCCGGCAGCCGTCGATCCCGTCGGTCGCTCGCGGGCTGCGATCGAAACGGTCGAACCGGTCCGAACGTTCCGGTCGCTGGGGCGCCGGGGGCCGTGACAGCCAGGTGCGCATCTCGGCGGAGGACTCCTCCGAACGCGCGACGCGATGCGTGGCCGCCATCGACATCGTGGAGGACACGATCCTCATCGTCGAGACGGTCCGGACGTCGCGGTCGTCGTGCCAGGGTCTGCGACGATTCGGACGCCGTCACCGGCCGACCCGGCGGCGCCCGTCGGAGATGGGGGCGCTCACGTCTGGCACGATGACGGCATGACGACCCCTCCCGCGACCCCGGACGAGGTGCGCCGCGACGTCGCGACCTGGATCAGCGCCAACTGGGATCCCGACCTCACCCTGCTCGAGTGGCGGCGCCGGCTCGCGGGGTCGGGATGGGCGGCGCCGTCGTGGCCGGTGGCGTGGTTCGGGCGCGGCCTGCCGGCGTGGGCGGACGACGTGGCGAGCGACGAGCTCGCTCGCGTCGGCGCCGTCGGCACACCACCCGGTGCGGGGACGGGGCTGGCGGCGCCGACGATCCTCACCCACGGCTCCGAGACCATCAAGAGTCTGCTGCTCGAACGGATCCTCACCGGTGAGGACGGATGGTGTCAGTTGTTCAGCGAACCCGGGAGCGGGAGCGATCTCGCCGGTCTCACGACGACGGCCCGCCGCGACGGCGACGAGTGGGTGATCGACGGCCAGAAGCTGTGGAGCACCAGCGCACACCACGCGGAGCTGGGGCTGCTGTTGGCGCGCACCGACTGGGACGTGCCGAAGCACCGTGGCATCACGTGCTTCGCGCTGCCGATGCACCAGCCAGCTGTGGAGGCACGGCCCGTCCGCCAGATGAACTTCCACTCGTCGTTCAACGAGGTGTTCCTGAGCGGCGCCCGCGTGCCGGACACCCACGTCATCGGCACACCGGGGGAGGGGTGGCGCGTCGCGCTCACGACACTGGCCCACGAGCGTCGGTTCGGATCGATCCGTCGGCGGCACTTCGAGCCAGCGGAAGGACGGGTGCTCGCCGAGGCGGAGCTGGAGTCGGCGGAGTACTTCCGTGTCTACGAGTGGTATCCGCAGCGCGGCGGACGTGTCGACCTGTTGCGCCCTCGCGCCATCGACACCGGACGCGAGGTCGATCCGATCGTGCGGCAGCAGGTGGCCGGGGTGCTCGCGATGCAGCAGATCCAGCAGTGGACGGCGCGTCGCGCCCAGGCGGCGCGAGCGCTCGGCCGGGCACCGGGCGCGGAGGGATCGATCGGCAAGCTCGGCACGAGCATCGTCGCCCGCTGCGCCGCTGCTGCGCACGCCTCGATCGGTGGCGCGTCGGGCATGCTCGCCGGTGACGACGCGCCGATGTGCGGGACGATCCACGAGGTGCTCACCTCGGTACCCGCGCAGTCGATCGCCGGCGGGACCGACGAGATCCAGCACAACATCCTCGGCGAGCAGATGCTCGGGTTGCCGCGCGAACCGTCTGCCGATCGGGAGTTGCCGTTCCGCGACGTGCCGCGCACCGCTCGCTGAGCGGCGCCGATCGCGAGCGGGTCAACCAGTGTTGAGCTGGTTGCGGAGCTCCTGCGCCCACGCCGCAGCGTCGCGGTACACCTGTAGATAGCGGGCGAGTTCCCCGGGGCGCAGGCGTTCGAGCGCGTGGAGGTCCGCCCGTTCGTAGGCGCGGACGGCGTCGAGCACCGCGCCGAGCGGACCCGTGCCGTCGACGAGCGCTTCGGCGACGCTCGGCGCGAGCGGCAGGTCCTCGACGAGTTCGGCCATCGGGATGTGGAACACCACGTCGAGCACCGACAGCAGGCCGGCCGTGTATGCGCTGTTCTCCAGGTCGGGCACGTCGACGGTCGCTCGGGCCATCCACGCACGGATCGCCGCGAGCGTGATGATCTCGTCGTTCTCCTTCGACCGCGCCGCCATCGTGAGCAGGGTGGCCATCTGGCGGACGCGCTCGATGCCGAGCAGGACGAGCGCGTGGTACACCGATTCGATCCGCGTCGCGAGCCCGCTCATGCTTGAGTTCACGAGGCTCAGCAACCGGAACGCCAGCGTCGGGTCGGCGACGACCAGTTGCTCGAGCCGCTTGATGCTCACATCGGGCGACTGCACCTCGGCGAGCAGCGCGATGGCCGCCGTGCTGCTGACCGTGCGCGCCGACTTGCTGAGCACCTCGGGCTGGGCGAAGAAGAAGCCCTCGAACAGATCGAAGCCGAGCGCCATCGCGTTGCGGTACTGGTGGAGCTCCTCCACCCGTTCGGCCATCAGCTGGGCGAACGGCGCCTGGATCCGCAGTGCCCTGACGGTCTTCTCGAGCTGCTCCTCGGGGACCGCGCCGACGTCGACCTTCACCACGTCGGCCAGGCCGAGCAGGTCGACCGCGGTGTGGTGCTGGCGGTCGGGCAGGTGGCAGAGCGCCATCCGGTAGCCGGCCGCCTTCGCGTCGAGTGCGTGGACGAAGAGGATGCCGTCGGGGTCGATGTCACCCCGGATCTCGAGGACCACCTGCTGCTGGGGCAGGGTGAGGTGGAGCCCCTTGGCGAGGAACACCGAATCGACGTGGACGTAACCGGGCCGGCCGTTCAGCAGCTTGTCGACACCCCACTGGAGCAGGGTGTGTTCCACCAGCTCCTGGGTCGTCGCCTCCGACGGTGCGAGGCCCTGCGGGGCGGGCGCGTCGGACGTCCCGCGGTGCATGAGCTGGTACGCGACCGTCTTGCGGTGGCGGTCGAAAATGGGTTGACGGCCGATGTAGATCGTCTGATCCGCGCCACTCGTTCCCCCGGTGGGGCGCGCGAACTCGGTCGTCTCGGTCATCACGTGCATCATCGGCATCCGACCCCCCCTCCTGAAGGGGGGTTTTCGGATCTGTCAGACTCGTGACGCGTGGTGGTGGAACGCTTCACATGACCACTGATCGACGCCACGGCGACACGGACGGAGCAGCAGATGACCGACATCACGGTGCGCAGGGTGAAGTTCGAGTTCCCCGACGAGCTCGACGACGTGTTCCCCGGTGTCGACCCGGTGGGCGAGACCTATCTCGCTGCGTTCTCGATGACGATGCCCGCGCTCGAGCCGTACCTGATCCGCACCTGTCGTGCCGTCGCCGACCGCATCACCGACCACGAGCTGGCGGCAGACGTGCGCGAGTTCATCGGCCAGGAGGCCCAGCACTTCCAGAACCACAAGCGTGTGAACGACATGATCATGCGCCAGCTCGGCGATGCGACGGCCGTCCGACTCCAGCGGATCCTCGACGAACTCGAGGCCGACTACCGCCGCTACTCCGCAGACCGGTCCGATCGGTCGAACATCGTGTACGCCGAGGGGTTCGAGGCGATGACGTGCGCGATGGCGATGACGATGTTCGAGGAGGCCGCGGCAGGGCGTGGCGGTGTCGGCCGCTCCGGCACCTTCGGACCGTGGCAGCAGCTGTGGTCGTGGCACGCCGCCGAGGAGGTGGAGCACCGCACGGTCGCGTTCGGCCTCTACGAGCACCTCGGGCGTGGCTACCCGTACCGGGTGGTCGGGTCGCTGCGGGCCCAGCTGCACTTCCAGCGCTACATCGACCGCTTGCAGCGGGTGCTGCTCGAGTCGCAGGGGCACCCGGCGACGCGGCACCTCCCGCCGTGGCTGAAGGACTCTGGGCGTCGCCGCTATCTGAACACGTTCCGTCCGGGATACGACCCGGGTGCGCTGCAGCCGAACGACCTGATGTCGACGGTGCTCGCGATGTTCACGCCGGGGACGACTGGCTGAGGCGGCCGAGGCGGCCGAGGCGGCTGAGTCGCGCCTTCCAGAGGTCGAGCCACAAGGTCGTGACCGCCGCGGCGGCGACTGCGGCCGCCCAGCCACCGACGGGGAACGAGGCGAGCTGGAGCATCCGTGCGAACGGGCCGAACTCCACCGCTGCCACGGTCACCACGACCACCACGACCAGGGCGAGGACGAGCTGTCGCGTGGGGCGCAGCGGCGCACGCCACAGGGGGCAGTCGGGTCGTCGCTCGCCCAGCACCAGGAACACCTGCGCGAGCAGGAGCGTCGCGAAGCCGAGCGCCCTCGCCTCCTCGACCGGCCACTCGCGGGCGAGCGCGCCGAGATAGGTGCCGATCACGCCTGCCGCGAGCGACAGGCCCACCAGCCACGGGCGGGTCAGCGCCCGGACCCCGAGCGCGGAGCCTGCCGGCCGAGGCGGGCGCCGCATGACGTCGTCGTCAGCCGGGTCGGCCTCGAACACGAGCGACACCACGGGATGCAGCAGCAGTTCGAGCAGTACGAGGTGCACGGGGAGCAGCAGCAAGGGCCGGCCGAGCAGCGGGATGACGAGCGCCGCGAGCATCAGCGGCGGATGGAAGGCGATCAGATAGGCGAAGGCACGGGAGAGGTTGTCGTAGATGCGGCGTCCGCCGCGGACGGCGTCGACGATGGTTGCGAAGTTGTCGTCGAGCAGGACGATGGTCGCCGCCTCTCGGGCGACCTCGGTGCCGCGTTCACCCATGGCCACGCCGATGTCCGCGGCGCGCAGCGCCGGTGCGTCATTGATACCGTCGCCGGTCATCGCGACCACCTCGCCGGCGCGGCGGAGCGCGGTGACGAGCTCGTGTTTCTGCTCCGGCCGTGTGCGGGCGAAGACGTTGGTGGTCGCCACCAGACGGTCGATCGCCTCGAGCCCAGCGGCGGTCGCGGCGTCGAGGTCGGCGCCCGTCGCGATGAGGTCGCCGTCGGCGCCGGTGTGGGGCAGGCCCAGGCCTTCGGCGACGGCGTGTGCGGTGGCCGGGTGGTCGCCGGTGATCATCACGACGCGCAGACCTGCCTCACGGCACTGCTCCAACGCCGTGGCGACGCCGGGTCGAACCGGATCGTCGAACGCGACGAGGCCGACGAGGTGCAGGTGCGACTCGTCGGCGCTCCGCTCGTCGGCAGGTCGTGCGGCCTCGCCCGAGGCGACCGCGATCAGCCGCATGCCGAGGTCGGCGAGTCGCTGGTGCTCGGCGAGCAGCGACGCGTGCTGCTCGGCCGTGGCGTGTGCGTGGGCGGCGACACCCTCGAGCGATCCCTTCGCGACGACGCGGGTGCTCCCGTCGGCGAGGCGCCACACATGGGTGAGGTACTTCTCGTCAGCGACGAAGGGCCAGTCGTTCACGAGGTGGGCGCGGTGGAGATCGTCGACGTCGATACCCCGCTCTCGGGCGAACGCCACGAGTGCCAGGTCGAGCGGGTCGTACGGCTCGGGTTCGCAGGCGAGCACCGCCGCGATCAACAGGTCGTGCTCGTCGATGCCGAGCGCGGCGACGAGACCACCCACGACGAGCCTGCCAGCGGTGAGTGTGCCGGTCTTGTCGACACAGATCACCGTGGTCGAGCCGAGCGTCTCCACGCCCGGCAGGCGACGGACCAGCGCACGCTCGCCCGCAAGGCGCCACGCGCCGAGCGCGAGGTAGAGCGCGTAGACCATCGAGAACTCCTCGGGGATCGCCGCGATCGCGAGGCTGACGCCGGCGATCACCGCCTGGCCCCAGCCGTCACCGTGGAGGAGTTCGGCGAGCATCACCGCGATGCAGAACGCGGCTGCGACGATCCCGAGTGCGGTGACGAGACGGGTGAGCGATCGTTGCAGCGGCGTCTTCACGACACCCGTCTCGGCGACGAGGCGCCCGATGCGGCCGTAGCGCGTGGCAGCACCGATGGAGGTGACCGAGGCAGCGCTGCGGCCGGTGAGGACCGTGGTGCCGGCGAACAGTCGGGCGTCGTCGTCGATCGACTTGGTGACCGGATGCGACTCGCCGGTCAGCGACGACTCGTCGATGACCACCAGACCGCGGTCGACGACCGTCGCGTCGGCCGGGACGATGTCGCCCTCGCGCAGCCAGACGACGTCGCCGACCACGAGCTCGCGCGCGGCGACCACCGCGTTGCGGCCGTCGCGCCACACGACCGCGGTCGGATCGAGCACGCTGCGCAGCCGCTCCAGCGTGTGCTCGGCCCGCCATTCGAGGACCCAGCCGACGGCGGCGATGGGGACGAGCGCGACGAGCGCGATCACCGCGTCGGTGGTCTCCCCGAGCGCGACGTAGGTCGGTGCCGCCACGAGGAGCAGGCCCACCATCGGATCCTTGAACGGATCGAGTGCACGCCGCCACCACGCTCGGTCGCTCGACGGGACCACGTCGTTCGGGCCGTCGCGGTCGAGCCGCGCCGCGGCCTCGGTCGTCGACAGTCCCTCGATGCCCTCTGGCGGCGCGCCGAAGCCCGCCAGCGCGGTTGCGTCGCGGTCGATGATCGTCACCTCCTCCAGGGTCCTCCTGGAGCCGCACGGGAACCAGGGCACAAGTGCTCTCTGAGTGACGGCGGTCGGTCGGCGGTGTCTAGCGTTCGCCACATGTCCGGTTTGACCGATCCATCCGTCCAGGACGACCCGTTCGAGTACTACGCCGGACGGCTGGCGTCGTGTCCGGTGTGGCACGAGGACGACATCGACCTGTGGGTGATCGGTGGGCTCGCCGAGGCCCGTGAGGCGCTGCAGGACGTGTCGACGTTCTCCAGCACGCCCGCCAGGTCGCGCCGCGCGAGCGACGCGCAGATCGCGCACCATCGCACGCTGGCCGAACACGGTTGGCCGCGTCAGGCGACGTTGCAGCGCACCGATCCGCCGGTGCACACGCGGTACCGCAAGCTGCTCAACCGGGTGTTCACCCCGGCTGCCGTCCGCGACTTCACCCCGCACATCGACGAGATCGCGCGGGAGTTGGTCGACGTCATCGCCGAGCGGGGATCGTGCGAGTTCGTCGCCGACTTCGCGCTGCCGCTGCCCGGCATCTTCATCGCCGAGCAACTCGGGCTCGACCGCGCCGACTACCGCAGGTTCCGCCGGTGGGCCGACGCGATGCTCGCCCTCGCCAACCGTCCGCAGATGTCGGTCGAGGAGGCGATCGCCGAGGCGACGATCGAGGTGGAGGCGCAGCACTTCCTCGCCGACGAGTTCGATCGTCGGCGCGAGACCCCCGGCCCCGACCTCATCTCGATGCTGGTGCACGCCCATGGCGACGACGAGGAACCGTTCACGATGCACGAGCTGCAGGACCTGATGCACCAGCTCGTCACCGGCGGGTTCGAGACCACCACGGCCGCGCTGTCGGCGGGGATGTGGCTGCTGGTGCAGCACCCCGACCAGCAGCAGCTGCTGCGCGAGCAGCCGTCGCTGATGGGCAACTTCATCGAAGAGGTGCTGCGCTACGACGCCCCGGTGCAGGGGCTGTGGCGACAGGCCGTATGCCCGGCACACGTGGCCGGCGTCGACATCCCCGAAGGGGCGAACGTGATGATGCGCTTCGGTGCGGCCAACCGCGACCCTCGCGTGTTCGACGAGCCCGACCGTTTCGACGTCACCCGGAGCAATGCCCGCAACCACTCGGCGTTCGGGTTCGGCGCACACTTCTGTGTGGGTGCCGCGCTCGCACGGCAGGAGATGGCGAGCGCGTTCGTGGCGATCCTCGACCGGTTCGAGTCGATCGAGCTCGCCGAGCCGATGCCCGACCCGGTCCACGAGCCGAGCATCTTCCTGCGGCCCATGAAGCGTCTGCCGCTGCGAGTCGTGCCGAAGGGCTGACGAGCCGGAGGGCCCGGTCCGCCCGCGACCGACTCGTCGGTCAGCGGAAGCGGCGGAAGAACGTGCGCACGTCGTCGACGAGCAGCATCGGTTCCTCCATCGCTGCGAAGTGACCGCCCGCGGGCATGTGCGTGAACTGCTGCACGTCGTACACCTGCTCGCACCACGAACGCGGCGGCCGGTACAGCTCGTGCGGGAACATCGCGATCGCGGTCGGCACGTCCACGCGCCCGGTGAGCGCGCCGAGCCCGCCGCTCTTCATCGACTCGTAGTAGAGGCGCGTCGACGAGTTGATCGTGCCGGTCACCCAGTAGATCGTGATGTTCGTGAGCAGTTGGTCGCGGGTGAACGCGGAGAACACGTCGCCGTCGCAGTCGCTCCACGTGCGGAACTTCTCGAGGATCCAGCCGGCCAGACCGGCGGGCGAGTCGTTCAGGCCGTATGCGAGGGTCTGCGGCTTCGTGCCCTGGATGCGCTGGTAGCCGGTCTCCTCATCGCGGAAGTGGGCCATGTCGGCGAGGCCCTGCATCTCCTCGGGCTGCACGCCGGCCATCGGGTCGCCGTCGGGCGGGCGGGGGATCGCCATGTTCACGTGGATGCCGTACAGGTGGTCGGGATCGAGCTGTCCCATGTGCGCCGTGGCGATGCCGCCCCAGTCGCCGCCCTGGGCGGCGTAGCGCTCGTAGCCGAGGCGCGCCATGAGCGCCACGTTGGTCGCGGCCACCCGGCGGATGTCGACCCCCGGCACGGTGGTCGGACCGCTGAAGCCGTACCCGGGCATCGACGGTGCGACGACGTGGAACGCGTCGCGGGCGTCGCCGCCGTGTGCGGTGGGGTCGGTGAGCGGGCCGAGCACCTCGAGGAACTCGCTGATCGATCCGGGCCAGCCGTGGGTGAGGCACAGCGGTATCGCGTCGGCGTGCGGGCTGCGTGCGTGCACGAAGTGCAGGTGGATGCCGTCGATGTCGGTGGTGAACTGCGGCCACCGGTTGAGCTCCGCCTCGGCGGCGCGCCAGTCGAACGTGGTCCGCCAGTACTCGCACAGGTCCTGCACCGTCCCGATCTCGGCGCCGTAGTCCCACCCGGTGCCGGGGATCTGGTCGGGCCAGCGGGTGCGGGCCAAGCGGTCGCGCAAGTCGTCGAGGACTGCATCGGGGACGGCGATCGTGAAGGGCTGCACGACCGTGAGTCTGTCAGGGGCGCAGCGAGCGGAGCGTGGCGAGCGCGTCGTCCACGAGATCGTCGTCGGACGTGTCGGCGAGCTCGCGCGCCGCGGTGCCCGCAGTGAAGCCGATCACCACCGGTGTGCCGACCAGATCGGTGAGGTCGAGCCATTCGAGGAAGCGGCCGTCATCGCGGGTGACGCCGATGAGATCGGTGTCCGTGTCCCACGTGCGTTCGTCGGCGACGACCGCGACCTTCTCCAGCACGCCCATGCCGAGCCGTGAGATGGCGGTGGCGTGCGGTTCGGGCAGCGGCGGCGTGAACACGACCGAGCCCGCCTGCAGGACACCCAGCGGGAGAGTGACCACGACGGCGCCGCCTTCCACCGCGTCGTCGCCGGCGGTCGTCACGATCACCCGGGCTCCGTCGTCGACCACCTCGGTCACGATCGATCCGAGACGGATGTCGAGCCCGGTGGCCAGCGCCTCGGCGAGCGGGGCGTAGCCCGACGGGATGATCGCCTCGCCACCGGCGATCTCGTCGCCCTCGTCGCCCCACCAGGTGCTCAGCTCGTCGAGGTCGGCACCGAACTCGTGCTCGACGATCCGGCGGAGCTCGAGCAGGACCAGCGCTCGGGTGCCGGCGTCGAGGTCGCCCTCGTCCACCCATTCGTCGAGCACCTCGTCGACCATCGTGGCGAGGTCGACATCGGCGTCGAGTTCCTCGGCGCGTCCGATCGCGTCCTCGAGGACCTCCGTCGCGACCGAGCCGATCGCGACGGCGATCGCTGGGTCGATCGCTCGACCGTCGCGGTCGAAGATGACGCTGTCGTCGAGGTCGGTGACCGCCCACGGCACGCCGACTGCGGTGGCCAGTTCCGCGATCGCGTTGCCGTCGACGCCGTGGATCCAGGAGGCGCCGAGATCGATCGGCACGCCCAGCGAGGTATCGGTGTGGAGGCGTCCGCCGATGCGGTCGCGGGCCTCCAGCACCACCACCGGCACGCCGGCGTCGGCGAGGGTGCGGGCCGCGCCGAGCCCGGCCAGACCGGCACCGATCACGATCACCGGACCCTGTACGCCGACGTCGAGGAGCAGCCCTGCGGCGCGTCTGCCGCTGGCGAGCGCGCCGTGGGTGGTGGCTGGTGCGTCGACGTCGGTGTGCTCACCGGCGAGCACGACCCGGCCCGAGACCGGCGCCTGCAGCGCGAACCGATCGTCGGGCGACGCACCGACCGCGAGGAACGAGTACGAGCCGAGCGCGAACGGATCGGTCGCCCAGCGTGTGAGGAGGACCCGTGTGTCGACACCGTCCCCACCGGTCCCGTCGGTGCCACCTGCGTTGCCGCCTGCGTCGTCGCCGCCTGCGTCGTCGCCACCGGTGTCGTCGGGCGCCTCGGACCCGGGGTCGTCGTCGCTGCACGCACCGAGCGCCAGGGCGGCACCGGCGGACATCCCGCCGGCGAGGAAACGTCGTCGGGACATCCGCACGTCGAGGAGTCTGGCAGCCGGGCGGTCCGCCGTCGGTACCATCTCGTGCCGTGGGAGCGGCGTACGGGGTGTCGAGCATGGTGGCGCCGCTGCGCCGCGCCGGTGTACGGCGCCCGGACGCCATGCTCTCGGCCGACCACGAGCGCTGGCACTACGCCGCCCCCCTCGACGCCGCAGCGGTGCTCGCCGAACACGACCGGTTCATCGCACTCCTGACGACGGCAGGAGTCGAGGTCGTCGCGTTCGACGACTGCCTGGACGGTGACCCCACCGATGATCTCGCCGACTCGGTGTTCACCTACGACCCGTCGCTCGTCACGCCGGCCGGAGCGGTGTTGCTCGCTCCCGGCAAGGCGCTGCGGCGTGGTGAGGTGGCGCTCCACGAGCGGTTCTACGCCGCGCAGGGCATCCCGATCGTGGGTCGCATCGAGGCACCGGGCACGTTCGAAGCCGGCGACTCGTTCTGGGTCGACGACCGTACGCTCGCCGTCGGTCGCGGCTTCCGCAGCAACGACGACGGCATCCGCCAGCTGCGTGCGATCCTCGACCCGCAGGGCATCGAGGTCGTCGCGTTCGATCTGCCGTGGTACCTGGGCCCGGCGGCGTGCCTGCACCTGATGTCGCTCGTCAGTGCGCTCGACCGCGACCTGGCGCTCGTCCATCTCCCGCTGCTGCCCGTGGCTTTCCACCGGCTGCTCGTCGACCGTGGCTACGAGCTCGTGGTGGCGCCGCCCGCCGAGTTCGAGCCGAGCGGTGGCCTGAACCTCAACGTGCTCGCGGTCGGACCACGCCGGTGCATCGCGGTCGACGGGTCCCCAGGCACCCTCGCGGCGATGCGCGATGCCGGGTGCGAGGTCTCGGTGTTCGACGGTCGGTCGCTCGCGATCCCGTGCGAGGGCGGCCCGACCTGCATGACGAGGCCGCTGCTTCGCGGCTGACGGGACTGACCGGTCCGCCGGCTCAGCGCCAGTGGTGCATGCCGGCGCGAAGGCTGCCGATCGTGTCGATGAGGTGCCGGCGGGCGTCGGCCGACAGCGGAGCGAACTCGAGGCCGATGTACCGCAGACGTGGGTTGTCGTGGCTCGCGATGTGGCGGACCCACGCACGAGCGGTGATGTGGCCCATCACCAGATCGACCTCATGGTCGATGCCGAACGTGGCGTCGTCCATCTCCAGCAGGAGACGGACACCGCCGACGCTGAGGTCGACGACGTAGGCAGCCTGGACCGCGCTCCCGAGGTTCGCCTTGCGCAGCGTCGCGGGGAGCGAGGTGACGACTCGGCGACCGTTGCGCCGGTCGTCGGTGGCGAGGCCCTCGGGCTTGCTGACCTTCAACCGCGAGCCGCCACCAGCCGTGACGGAGACGTCGAACACCCGGCCGTCGTGGAGGAACGAGGCCGCAGAACCCCACAGCGAGTCCGTCGCCGACGGCACCTCGTCCACCGCGGTGTCGAGCACGATGTGGTCGTGCAGGATGTCGGTGACGATGGCCTTGAACCGGCGGGCACCCAGGCGGGTGGTGCCGATGAGGGTGAGTTCGGCTCCGGCGGCGAGTGCTGCGGTCATGGATGCATGCTGATGCAGTTGCACCATGAACGGCTGAAGTGCGGATCTTTTCTCGATCAAGCCGAACGGCTCGCCCCGGTGCTCCCGTACAGCGCGTCGACGAGGTCGATCACGAGGTTCGTGCCGTCGAGCCGCAGGTGGCGGGGGTTGAAGCCCTCGGCGCGCACCGAGACCACGAGATGCTCGGTGGGGATGTCGCTGGGGGTCGCGAAGCCGTAGAGCCCGTGGTGGTCGGTGGTGCCCTTGGCCACCAGCCGGGCGACGTGACCGGGCAGATGGGCCTCGACGAGCACGTGGGCCCCCTCGACCGGCGGGCGCTCGCCGTCGGGGTCGAGATCGAGTTCGAACACCCCGATCCGCCCGGTGCGGCCGTCGGCGGCGCGCTCGGCCTCCACGGCCACGTCGAGCAGCCAGATCATCGGTTCGGCGACGACCGCGGCGAGTCCGGCGTCGAGCACGTGGGCCGTCGGGTTGGCCGCGAGCGCCGTGTCCTGCGGTGCCATGCCATGGTCGGCGCTCACGACGAACAGCGTCTGGTCGAACAGGCCGCGCTCGTCGAGCGCGGCGAGCACCGCGCCGATCCGCCGGTCGGTCTCGTCGAGCGCGTCGCGGAGCCCGTCGCCGTGAGGGCCGTACTCGTGGCCGGCGCCGTCGGTGAGGGCGAGCTCGTGGTAGACGAACCGGGGCGGCGCCTGGTCGGCGCGGCCGAACAGCTCGAGCACCTGGGCCAGGCCCCGGACGTCGAGCAACGCCTCGCTCGCGACCGACCCGTGCTCGAGCGCCCATCGGGGGTTCATGCCGGGGGCGAGTTCGGCCGTGAGCTCCTTGACCGTCCCCCGGTCGCAGAGGTTGCGGCCCTCGAGCACCGCATGGCGGGCCGACCGTCCGAACGGTGCGTGGATGGCGGCGGTCAGGTCGTCGGGGTGCACGCGGTGGAACGCCTCGTAGATGCTCTCGACCGCGGTGTTCGAGAACCGCTCGGTCCCGATCTGCAGACCCTGCGGCGAGATCGTCTCGCGTCGGTCGCGGAGGTAGTAGCTGGGGTTCACCACGTCGTGGTGGCCGCACCAGGTGCCGGTGCCGATCGCGGTGTGGCTCGGCCAGGTGATCGACGGGAAGTTCACGATCGATCCGCCGGCGAGCACGGCGGCTCGCTCGTGCAGGCGCCGGAGATGGGGGAGCGCGTCGGGTTCGGAGGCGAGTCGGTGCTCGAGTTCGGTCTGGTGCATCCCATCGAGCAGGAACACGTACAGCCGGGTCGGCGCCGGGGCTGTCGGATCGAGGACCTCGTCGACCACTCGGCCGTCCTGACGGGCGAGGAGCACGTCGGGTCCGACGCCGCGCTCGCTGCTGGTGAGGCCGGTGGCGTCGGCACCGTCGACGAGCGGGAACCCCAGCGCTGCCAGGCACGTGGGCGCGATGTCGATCGACCGGACGGCGAGCTGGTGTCGGCCGGGCACGATGCCGGGTCCGCTGAACCACAGTGGCGCCCGCGCCTGACGGACGTGCAGCCCGCCGTGCGTGCCGGGCTGCGACCCCGAGCACCAGTCGAGCGGGCTGACCGCGAGGTCGGGTGCGTTCGGCGAGTCGAACAGCTGGGCGATGCGCTCGTGAGCGAACGGGTAGCTCTGGTGCTCGGGGGCGATGAAGCGTCGATCGGGATCGTCGGGGTCGAAGCCGCTGGCGGCCGCTGCGCCACGTTCGTCGGCGAGTGTGGTGAGCGCGAGCGGATCGAGGTTCTCGATCGGGTCGACACCCACCACCTCGAGGGTCTCGAAGACGAGTGAGCCGTCGTCGGTGACCATCCGGCGGAATCGTGTCATGCCCCGGCGGGACCACACCTCGTAGGCCGCCGGACGGTCCCCGGCGGCGTCGCGCCAGGTGAGGACGAGGTCGATCTGCTCGCCGGCGACGGGATCGGTGAGCAGGGCGAGGATCGCCCGGTTGCCCGACTCCTCCTGATGGTGGTCGAGCCCCTGGCCGAGCGGCCGTTCCGGACCGTGCTCGGCGCTCATCGTGCACCCCAGCGCAGCGGCAGCGAGGCGGGGCCGAAGATGCCCAGGTTCGGCTTCCAGGTCGGTTCGCCGTCGAGTGCGAGGTCGGACATCCGCTCGGCGCAGATCGCGAGCGCCTCCTGCAGTTCGGCCCGGGCGAGCGATGCGCCGAGGCAGTAGTGCACGCCCCCGCCGAAGGTGAGGTGGTGGTAGCCCGGCGGCACGTCGCGGGTGAGGTCGACGGTGTCGGGACGATCGATGGCGCTCGGGTCGTGATTGGCCGAGACGGTGTCGAGCACGACCATCGTGCCGGCAGGGATCACCACCCCGGCCACCTCCACGTCCTCGAGCGCCACCCGGGCGAGCCCGCCGGTGGCGGCGATGTAGCGCATGGTCTCCTCGACGGCACGCGGTGCGAGCGTCGGGTCGGCCTGCAACAGCTGCCACTGGTCGGGGTGGGTGGCGAAGGTGTGCAGCGACAGGGCGAGTTGGTTGCGGGTGGTGTCGGAGCCGGCGACGAGGATCACGCGGGCGACCGCGCGGAGTTCCTGCGGCGTGAGGCGGTCGCCCTGTTCCTCCACCGCGATGAGGTCGGTGAGGATGTCGGCGCCCGGCTCGCGGCGCTTTCGTTCGACCAGCTCGTCGATGTAGTCGTTGATCTCCGCGAGGCACTGCTCGATGTAGGACCGGTGCTCGCCGATGTCGAACGACAGGCTGCGCAGGATGCCTTCCGCCCACGTGGAGAACAGCGGCCAGTCGTCGGGCGGTGCGCCGAGCAGTGCGCAGATGACGTCGATCGGGTAGCGCTCGCAGAGGTCGGGCACCGCGTCGCACCGACCGGCGGCGGCGACCTCGTCGAACCGTTCGGCGAACGACGCACGCATCATCGGCCGAAGACGGTCGATCGCCTTGGGCGTGAAGGTCCGGGCGACGAGCCCGCGCAGGCGGTGATGGTCCTCGCCCTCCATGAACAGCAGCACCTCGGAGGTCGAGTCGTACATGGGGCCGTCGGTGATGCCCTGGAGGCGGAGGATGTCGAGTCCGGGGCCGCGCAGTCGAGGGTCGTGCAGCAGTCGCGCGACGTCGTCGCGGCGGAGGACGTAGACGACGAAGGGGCTGCGGGCCAGCGCCGCCCGGCCGCGGAGCTCGTTCGAGACCTGGATGATCGGCAGCGGGCCGTCCGATTCACGCTCGAGCGAGACGAGCGGCAGGTCGGCGTCGGCAAGGGCAGTGGCCATGCGCGAACGCTACTGCGCCGCCCCTGCCCGCTCGTCAGGCCGACGAGCCACGAACAGGATGCGGCTGAACGGGAAGAAGCACGGTGACCGGTCGCCCATCGCGGCGAGCAGGTCGTGTTCGTAGTCGGCCAGGAAGCGCTCGTACTGCTCCGGCGTCAGGGTGTTCCTGAAACGCGTGAGCGTGGTGCCCTTCACCCACTCGACGGCGTGGCGGGTCGAGGGGAGCAGGTGCGGGTACACGCGGAGGTGGACGTGGATGTCGACGTAGCCGAGGTCGAACAGCAGGCGCGCGTACTCGTCAGGAGCGAGGACGTTGTCGGCGACCGGGTCCGACGGCGGGCCTGCCTCGCCGAACGCGGACCGGTGCGGCTCGCGGTGGGCGACGCGGGTGGCGACCATGTGGGTCGGCGCATGTGAGTTCGCCGGCACCTGCACCGCCAGTTGACCGCCCGGTGCCAGCGCGGCCGTCCAGGCGGCGAGCACGGCCGGGTGGTCGGGGACCCACTGCAAGCTCGCCGCGGCGAGCACCAGGTCGTGATCGCCGGCCGACGTCCACCGGCCGATGTCGCCGTGCTCGAAGCGGATGCCTGCCGACGTGTGCGCCGACGCGGCCGAGAGCATCTCGGGGGAGTGGTCGACGCCCACCATCTCGGTGATCCGAAGTCGCTGTGCGGCGAGCGCCGTCAGCTCGCCCGGACCACAGCCGAGGTCGACCGCCCGACGGATCGCACCCGGGCGGAGGAGCCCGAGCAGGTCGTGGAACGGTTGCGCACGTTCCGACGCGAACTGGCGGTACTGCTCGGGATCCCATGATGTCACAACTTGTATTGAACTTGTATCAGTGTGAGGTGTCAAGCCTCGACGACCGTCCGTTCGGTACCGTCGGCCGATGGATCCGACAGGACCGCACCGCGAATCGACCGTCACCTTCGACGTCGTGGACCCGGCGTCGGCCGATGCCCGAGTGGCGATCGGGCAGTACTTCGCCGAACTCGACGCGCGGTTCAGCGACGGCTTCGACCCCGGCGCAGGCGGTGCCGGCCACGATGCCGAACACCTGTCGGCCCCCACGGGCGCCTTCGTCGTCGCTCGGCGTGACGTGCTCGTCGTCGGTTGCGGCGGCGTGCAGCGCGTGGATGCCGAGACGGCCGAGATCAAGCGGATGTGGGTGCTCGCCGACGAGCGTGGCCACGGCCTCGGCCGGCGCCTGCTCGCGCACCTCGAGGGCGTCGCCCGCTCGCTCGGGTACGGCCGGGTCGTGCTCGACACGAACGCGTCGCTCACCGAGGCGATCACGATGTACTGCCGGTCCGGCTACCGGACGATCGAGCGCTACAACGACAACCCGTACGCGCATCACTGGTTCGCGAAGGATCTCTGACCCGACGAGATCGTGGGAGGAATGGGCGTCGGTCGGTGCCAGACTGCTCGACGGCCACCGGGGTACGGCGAGGAGCAGTCGACCTTCACAGGCGACTTGGCGGTTCGACTCCGCGCTTGGCCACCAGATCCGACGACGCTCGGCACGAGACGTGCTGCGTGGCGTCGTCAGGCGTCGTCAGGCGTCGTCGAGGTACCAGGGATCGATGCCGTGCGCGCTACGAGGCGGGGACCTCGACCACGGCGATGTGGTTGCCGTCGGGGTCGCGCACCATGAACAGGAACGGCGCACCTGGGGAGGACATCGGGGCCGGGTCCATGTCGATGCCGCCGATGGCGGCGAGGCGGCGGTGCTCTGCCAGCACGTCGGTCGTCTCGACGCCGATGCCACCGCCACCGGGCTGGCCGCCCATCGGCGGGTTGAGCGCGAGGCGGGCCGTCGAACCGGGCGGGGCGACCTCGAGCCAGCGGTGCTCGCCCTGCTCGCCGAATCGGACGTCGCCGCGGAGTTCCCAGCCGAGCGTGCCGACGTAGAAGGCGAGGGCTGCGTCCTGGTTGCTGACGGTGAACATGGCGACGCCGAGGTTGGTGACGGTCGTGGGAGTGGACTGTTCGCTCATGCGGGGTCGACGGTACGCCGCCCCGGAACTCATCGCGCTCGGTTCACTCGGCGGGCCGGGCGAGCGCCACGGTGGCCCGCGACTGCTCCGTCGGTGTGTCGCCGGCCATCGCCCACCACCACGCGTAGACGAGCTCACCCTCGTGGGGCACCTCGATCCTCACCTCCATCGTGAACGGACCGTCGGCGACGACCTGTTCGAACCGGCCGGAGCCCGCCACGCGTTCGGCCATCACCGTGACGTGCGGCGACTCCGAGTGGGCGATGAACAGTTGATCGTTGCCGTCCGGTCCGGCGACCAGCAGCGAGTGCTCCACGTGCTGCAGGCCCTGCTCTCGCGAGGTCGCCTCGTAGTCGATGGCGACGCCGCCTCCGGGGAGACGGGCGATGGCGATGCGCGCCAGGAACGGGCCGCTCTCCGCGCCGTCACCGGCGCCGAAGTACACCCCGGTGGCGTCGGACAGACGTCGGGACCACGACATGTCCGCATCGTAGAAGCTGCCGGCTCAGGGCTCCACGAGCTTGAAGAAGTTCATGAACACGTCGAGGTGATCGAAGATCGTGCCCGCCGCGGCGACGTCGCCGACGGCGGTGGCGTCGCCGGCGGCGACCGCACCGGCGAAGGTCGTCCCGCCCTCGATCACGTGTTGGAACACTCGCTTGGTGAGCGTGAACGTGACGGCCGCGTCGGCGTCGTGGCGGCCGCGCACACCGTGGAGGGTCCGGTTCGAGAGCCGCAGCACCCAGTCCTCGCCGAGGTCGGTGAAGCTGAGGTTCACCGACACCGCGAGACCGCCGACCTCCTCGCTCTTCACCTTCACGGCGAGACTGTCGACGATCTGTTCGATCGTCATCGCGTCGAGGTAGCTGTTGCGGGTGGCCGGCTTCGGATCGGGCGTGCCGTTGCGCAACTCCTGCGCGCCCATCAAGAACGCGTTGCGGAACGTGGCCGACTGGGCCTGGTAGCCGAGCTGTTCGAACGTGTCGGCCTGCAGCTCGCGTGCGTCGACGTTCGTCGGGTCCGCGAACACGAGGTGGTTCAGCAGCTCGGCCACCCAGCGGTAGTCGCCAGCGTCGAACGCCGACCGAGCGGCGGCGAGCAGCGCATCGGAACCACCCGCAAGTTCGACGTAGCGCCGACCCGCGTCGACCGGCGGCAGCTTCCACAGGTTGGCCGGGTTGCCGTCGTACCAGCTGAGGTAGCGCTGGAACACCGCCTTCACGTTGTGCACCAGGTCGCCGTAGTAGCCCGTGGTGTGGCCCTCGGCCGCGAACTCGGGTGGCAGCGAGAGCAGCTCGGCGATCTCGGTGGCGTTGTAGCCGTGGTTCGCGAACCGCATCGTCTGGTCGTGCATCCAGCGGTACAGGTCGCGCTGGCGCACGAGGTACTGCAGCACGTCGGCGTTGCCCCAGCGGGGCCAGTGGTGTGAGGCGAACATCAGCTCGGTGTCGGCACCGAACAGCTCGATCATCTCGCCGATGTACTTCGACCATTTGAGCGAGTCGCGGATGAGTGCGCCGCGGATCGGCACCAGGTTGTGCATCGTGTGCGTGCAGTTCTCCGCGGTGCAGAGCCAGCCGTGGTCGGGGAAGAAGAAGTTCATCTCCGCCGGCGCCTCGGTCTCGGGGGTCAGCTGGAAGATCACCCGCACGCCGTCGACGACGAGCTCCTGGCCCGTCGCGGTGATGTCGACCGTGGGGGCGATCAGCCCCGACACCCACAGGGGGATCGCCTTGCCGAGGCCGCAGTCGACGTGCTGGCGCGGGCCGGCCGGCAGCAGCGGGCCGAACTGGTAGAGCGCGCGTCGCGCCATCGCGTAGCCGGCGATCACGTTCTCGCCGACGGTCTCGCGAAGGAAGTGCTCGGGAGCGATGATCTGGCAGCGGCCCGCATCGACGTCGGCCTGGGTGGTCACACCCAGCACGCCACCGAAGTGATCGGCGTGGGAGTGGGTGTAGATGACCGCCACGACCGGGCGTTCGCCGAGGTGGGCGTTGGCGAGGTCGAGGCACGCCTTCGCGCACGGCTCCACCGTGAGCGGATCGATCACGATCCATCCGGTGTCACCGGCGATGAAGGTGACGTTGGAGATGTCGTAGCCACGTGCCTGCCACACGCCGGGTGCGACCTCGAACAAGCCGTGGACCCCGTTGAGCTGGGCCTGGCGCCACAGGCTCGGGTTCACCGTGTCGGGGTTGGCGCTGCCGCGCTCGATGAACGCGTGGCGGTTCACGTCGAACACAGGGCCGAACGGGCCGTCGATCACTCCCGTCGGGTGCGTGGCGAGCAGTCCTCGCTCGGCCCGCTCGAAATCGGCCTCGTCGAAGTCGAACGATCGTGGCGCGTTGGCGGCTCGGGTGTGGGCGGTGGCGTCCTTCGGTGCAGTCCCCATGGTCCGAGAGCATCGCACGCGCGGAGTACCGTCCCGCGATGTGGACGCAGGTGCGGCTGGGGGCCGCCTCGTGCGAGTGCTCGCCGTCGGAGTGCTGGCGGCAGCGTGTGCGTCCGCCTCCTCCGGTTCGGCATCTCCGGGCGGTGCCTCGCTCGCCGCGCCTGAGCTGTCGACGGCCACCCTCGTCGCGCCGGTGCCCTCGGCCACGACCGACACCGTCCCCTCCGCCTCGCTGCCCGAGACCACCCTGCCCTCGCTGCCCGTGACCACCGCCCCGGTCGCCACGCCGCTACCGACAGCGCCCGCACCGACTCCCGCGCCACCGGTGCGCCTGCTGTTCACCGGTGACGTGCTGATGCACTCGCCACTGTGGCGCCAGGCCGAGCGCAACGGCGCCGGCGCGTTCGACTTCACCCCGATGTTCGCCCACCTGCGACCGCTCATCGAGGACGTCGATCTCGCGGTCTGTCATCTCGAGACGCCGATTGCACCGCCGTTCGAGGCGTACTCGACGAGCCCGCGCTACGGCGTGCCCGCCGAGGTCGTCGACGGCCTGGCGACGGTCGGCTTCGACCACTGCTCCACCGCCAGCAATCACACGTTCGATCGCGGTGTGCCGGGGGTGGAGGCGACGATCGCCCGCTTCGCCACCGCCGGCATCACCCAGCACGGCATGGCTACGGAGCCGTCGGGGATCGAGCCGATCCTGCTGCAGGTCGGCGAGCTGGTGATCGGGCACGTGTCGGCCACCTACGGATACGACGAGGGCGACCCGCCACCGGGAGAACCGTGGCGGTCGAACCTCATCGATCCCGGCCGGCTGATCGCCGATGCCCAGTTGGCACGGTCTCGCGGCGCCGACGTCGTCGTGGTGTCGTTGCACTGGGGTTCGTCGATGTCGCACCGGGCGTCGTCGACGCAACGGGCGATCGCCGAGACACTCGCCGCGTCGGGCGCGATCGACCTCGTCGTCGGGCACCACGCGCACGTCGTGCAGCCCATCGAGCAGGTCGGCGGCATGTGGGTGGCCTACGGACTGGGCAACTTCGTCTCGAACATGCCGATCGTCGACAGCGAGTTCTCGGGCGAGGCCTCGAGGGACGGGATCGTGCTGGAGGTGACCTTCGGCGGTGACGACGTCGACCTCTCGCCGCACGTGCTGGCGATCGTGGCGCGGCCGATCTGGGTGGACCGCGACGCGGGCTGGGTGGTGCGCGACGTGTACAGCGCCCGGTCGGAGCCGGATCTGCACGACCGAGTCGGGCGCGACCTCGACGAGTCGTGGCGTCGCACCGCGGCCGTGGTCGGCGCGTTCGTACCCGTCTGATCAGGCCGTGAGCGGCCCTGCCAGGAATGTCCGGGCGGCCGTTTCGGCGTCGGGATCTCCGCTCGGCCATCCGAGAACTGCCTCGTCCGGCGTCAGCCGGTGCGACATCGCGAGCAGCAGCGACGCCGCCGGCGCCTCGACGTCGGCCGCGGTCGTGCCGGCGCATCGGTCGACGACCACCCTGGTGGCGTCGCCGCCGATCGTGGCGGGGGTGATCCGCCAAGCCTCCGGCCGATCGGTGCAGCGGAGCACCAGCCGCCGCGAGAGCCGTTGGCCGCCGTACCGGCGCGTGTAGATGTGCAGCAGCTCGTCGATGCCGTCGGCTGCGAGCGCCGCCCCGATCGGCGCGTGCTCGCCACCGGGCACCTCGAGGTCCCAGCGGTGCATGGTCGTCTCCTGCGACTGCCGGCGGGGCCAGAAGCGCAACGTGCCGGCGTCGCGCTCGGCGAAGTTCGGGCACGGTGCGTCGAGGTCGCCGAGCGCGAGCTCGACCGCGGCGATCATCCGGTCGGTCGCCTCGTCGAGCGCGTCGATCAGCGCGTCGCCGGTCTCGTCGACCCCGGCGAAGCCACCGGACATCCGTCGCGTGGTGACGATGTCCGTGGCCCAGCGGTAGTCGCCGACGAGGTGGGCGATCGCATCGCCCACGGTCCAGCCGGGCAGGTGGGGGAGCGGCGCCCCGTGATCGGTCGTGCGGGCGAGGTGTCCGACGCGTGCGGTCTCGAGCCGGAGGGCGGCGAGGTGCGCGTGCGGTTCGACGGGTGGAACGAACGCCGGGTCGATCGTGTGCGTCATCGTTGCGGAGCGTAGGGAGGTTCGGTCGCCGTGGCCATGACGCGCAGCCCACGGATCAGGACGACAGTGCATCGATTCGACGAATAGTCAGCGGTTGACTATGCTGGCCGGATGCGCCGCCACCCACGCTTGCTCGTCGCCTCGCTCGTCATCGCCTCGCTCGTCGTCGCCGCCTGCGGCGACGACGACACCGAAGCCACGCCCACCACCGTCGCCGCGACCGAGGCGCCAGCCGTCACCGATGCGCCGGCCGCGACCGACGCCGCTGCGACGACGGCCATGGAGACGCCGGCCGTCGAGGGCACGGTCACCGTGTTCGCCGCGGCGTCGCTGACGGCGGCGTTCACCGAGATCGGTGAGGTGTTCATGACCGAGTACCCCGACGCCGAGGTCGTGTTCAACTTCGCCGCGTCGTCCGAGCTCGTCACCCAGATCGGCGAGGGTGCCCCGGCCGACGTGTTCGCATCGGCCGACCGGAACAACATGACCAAGCTCACCGACGCCGGTGGCAACGCGACCGAGCCCACCCTGTTCGCCCGCAACCTGCTGGAGATCATCGTCGGGCCCGGCAATCCGTCGGGGATCGCCGGCGTGGCCGATCTGGCCGACGAAGATCTGATCGTGGTGACGTGCGCCCCCGAGGTCCCCTGCGGCAAGTACGCGGCCGAGATCTTCGCCAACGCCGGCGTGACCGTGACGCCGAAGTCGCTCGAGGAGAACGTCAAGGCCGTCGCGTCGAAGGTGACCCTCGGCGAGGCCGATGCGGGCATCGTGTACCGGACCGACGTCATCGCCGCTGGCGCCGATGCCAGCGGTGTCGAGATCCCCGAGGACATCAACGTCGTCGCCGAGTACCCGGTCGCGGTCACGAAGGACGCGTCGAACGCCGAGGGTGCCCAGGCGTTCATCGACTTCGTGCTGGCCGAGCATGGCCGGGAGATCCTCGACTCGTACGGATTCCTCGCGCCGTGAGTTCGGGTCGGCGCCGGGGCGCCCGGGCGCGATTGCCCGTCCCGGCGCTGGTATTGGCTGCCGTCGCGATCGCGTTCTTCGCGCTCCCGCTCGTCGGCCTGCTGTGGCGGGCCCCGTGGTCGAACGCGTGGCGCTACCTCACCGACGACGACGCGCTCACCGCGCTGCGGTTGTCGATCGTCTGCTCGCTGTGGGCGACCGCGTTGTCCATCGTGTTCGGCGTGCCGCTGGCCTGGGTGCTCGCCCGCGTCGAGTTCCCCGGGCGGACGGTGGTGCGGGCGCTGTGCACGCTGTCGATGGTGCTCCCGCCGGTGGTCGGGGGCGTCGCGCTGTTCTTCGCGCTGGGCCGGCGCGGGCTCGTCGGCCAGTACCTCGACCGATGGTTCGACATCCGACTCCCGTTCACCACCGCAGGGGTGGTGGTCGCCCAGACGTTCGTCGCGATGCCGTTCCTCGTGATCACCGTCGAGGCGGCGCTGCGTCAACTCGACCAGCGAGTGGAGGATGCGGCCCGCACGCTCGGTGCTTCGCGTTGGTACACCTTCCGACGCGTCACCCTGCCGGCCGTGCGACCCGCACTCGTGGCCGGCGCCGTGCTGTCGTGGGCGCGAGCGCTCGGCGAGTTCGGCGCCACGATCACCTTCGCCGGCAACTTCCCGGGCACCACCCAGACGATGCCGCTCGCCGTGTACCTGTCGCTCGAGACGAACCCGGAAGAGGCGATCGTGCTCGCGCTGCTGTTGATCGCGATCTCGTTCGGCGTGCTCGTCGGCCTGCGCGACCGCTGGTTCGGCGCACGCACGGCGGTGGCGGCGTGAGCGTCACCGCACACGTGCGGGTGCAGCTTGGCTCGCTCGACCTCGACGCAGCGATCGACATCGCGCCCGGCGAGCTCGTCGCCGTCCTCGGTCCGAACGGCGCGGGTAAGAGCACCTTCCTCAGAGCGCTGGCCGGGCTGCAACCCATCGACGCCGGCCGGATCGCGATCGACGCGACCGTGGTCGACGACGGTGACGCGGTGTTCGTGGAGCCGGAGCGTCGCCCGATCGGCGTGGTGTTCCAGCAGTACCTGTTGTTCGAGCACATGTCGGTGCTCGAGAACGTCGCGTTCGGCCTGCGGTCACGCGGCACGGCCAAGGCCGACGCCCGCCGCACCGCGGGGGAGTGGCTCGAGCGCGTCGGGTTGGGCGAGTACGCGTCGCAACGTCCGCGGGCGCTGTCCGGCGGGCAGGCCCAACGCGTCGCGCTCGCGCGGGCGCTCGCCCCGGATCCTCGGCTGCTGCTGCTCGACGAGCCGTTGGCCGCGCTCGACGTGGGTACCCGCGCCTCGGTCCGTCGCGATCTCCGCCAGCACCTCGCGTCGTTCGACGGGATGCGGCTGCTGGTCACCCACGATCCGGTCGACGCCTACGCACTCGCCGACCGTGTGGTGATCCTGGAGGAGGGCCGCATCGTGCAGACGGGCACGCTGGCGGAGGTGACCGCACGGCCGAGGTCGCGCTACGTGGCCGATCTCGTCGGCGTGAACCTGGTGCGCGGCGTCGTGAGCGACGGGGTGCTGCGCACCGCCGACGGTGCCTCGGTG
This sequence comes from Actinomycetota bacterium, assembly GCA_963169665.1. Classification (GTDB taxonomy): domain Bacteria; phylum Actinomycetota; class Acidimicrobiia; order Acidimicrobiales; family Ilumatobacteraceae; genus VFMC01. The sequence continues at coordinate 72,897 of CAUJET010000037.1, forward strand.
GTGATCGCCGACGCGACGCCGGGCGACAGCATCGCCGTCATCCGCCCCCATTCCGTCGTGCTCACCACCGACGCCCCGACGTCGAGCGCCCGCAACGTCTGGCCGGGGACGATCGTCGACATCGACCGCCTCGGTGACCGGGTGCGCGTCGTGATCGACGGCCCGATCCCGCTCACCGCCGAGATCACCGCTGCCGCGCTCGACGCACTGCACCTCCGACCGGGCGACGCCGTCCACGCCGCCGTGAAGGCCACCGACATCGACGTGTCACCCGTCTGAACGTGGCGCTCGTCGTTCTGATCGTGCATCCTCACGAGCGGGAAGATGCACGACCGAATTCGTGTGCGGTCCCTGAGCGAGCGGCCGCCGGCGGCAGCGGGCCGCGTGTCACCATGTCGCACATGGCGAGGACCTCCGACGACGAGCTGCTGCTGGGGGAGTGGGCGTGTCTCGGCATCCTCGCCGTCGCACCGGCGCACGGGTTCGCCGTCGCCAAGCGCCTCGCCCCCGAGGGTGACGTCGGCCGGGTGTGGTCGTTGTCGCGTGCGCTGACGTACCGCGCGATCGACCAGCTGGTGGCCCGCGGGTATCTCGCAGCGGTGGGGGAGGAGCCCGGCACGGCCGGCGGCAACCGCACCCTGCTCGCGCCCACCAGGAGCGGCCGTGCCCAACTGCGCCGCTGGTTGGCGACGCCCACCCAACATCTCAGGGACGTACGCAGCGAGCTGCTGTTGAAGCTCGTGCTCGCCGAACTGAACGCGGTCGACACGCACGAACTGCTGGTCCGGCAGCGCGAGCAGATCGCGGGGATCGCTGCATCACGAGCCGGAGCTGATCCGGCCGACGTGGTGGCGCTCTGGCGGCGCGAGTCGGCGAACGCGGCGCTGCGGTTCCTCGACGCGCTGCTCAGCCCGCCGACGGGCGACCGCTGACCGGCACCTGCCGGAACGGCATGTCGCGGTCGACCTCGGGTTCCTTGGGCAGACCCAGCAGGCGCTCGCCGATGATGTTGCGCTGGATCTGGTCGGTGCCGCCGCCGATCGAGAAGAAGTAGGCGTTCTGCTGCGAGTAGTTGGCGTCGCGCGACCGCGGGAACTCGTCGCCGTCGAGCGTGGCGTCCATGCCGAGGATCGTCGCCTCCACCCGGCCGGCGAAGTGCAGGATCTGCGCCAGCGAGAGCTTGCCGAGCGATGCGAGCGGCGACGAGCCGCCGGCCTTCATGACGGCCTTCGACCGTTCGGCGTTCCAGTCGTTCACGGTGCGTCGGATGTGCAGCTTCATCAGCGCCTGGCGGACGGTGTGGTCGTCGGCGCGGCCCATGGTGCGGGCCAGCTCGACCAGCGACAGGTCGGGTGTGGGGATGCGGCCGTGCGACTTCGCGGTGGCCCCCTCGCCGCCGCCGCTCGGTCCGCGGCGAGAGACGCCCATGACGGCCCGCTCGTACGCCAGCGCGGTCTGGAGCACCCACCAGCCCTTGTTCAGGTCGCCGAGCCGGTTGGCCTCGGGCACCCGGCCGTCGGTGATGAACACCTCGTTGAACCGGGCGTCGCCGGTCATCTGGCGCAGCGGACGGACCTCGACCCCGGCCTGCTTCATCGGGAACCAGAAGAAGCTGATGCCGCGGTGCTTGGGCTGGTCCCAGTCGGTGCGGGCGATGAGCATGCCGTAGTCGGCGTCGCGGGCGCCGGAGGTCCACACCTTCTGCCCGTTGACCACCCACTCGTCGCCGTCGCGCACCGCCGTGGTGCGGATGCCGGCGAGGTCGGAGCCGGCGCCCGGCTCGCTGTACAGCAGGCACATCGCCACCTGGTCGAGGAGCAGCGGGCGGAGGAACTGGCGCTTCAGTTCGTCGGTGCCCGCAGCGATCATCGTGCCGGCCCACAGGTTGTAGATGTCCTGGCCCGGACCGGGTGCGCCGGCGGCGGCGAAGACGGCCTCGACCTCCTTGGCCTCGTCGTCGGACAGGCCGCGCCCGTACCACTCGGTCGGCCACCGCAGCGCGGCCCACCCCTCGTCGATCACGCGCTCCATCCACTCGCGACGGTTCACGTTCGGCGACCAGTGCTCGGCCAGGAACTCCTGTGCTTCCTTCACGGCGACGCTCATGCGTTCGACGGTACTCGGGCACGGGAGCTGGTACCGCCCCGGAGCCGGTCGGCGCGAGCCGCGATCTGTCATGCTGCTCGGCCATGGGAGAGCGCGAGTCGTCGACTCGTCGGACGGGGCCGTCACAGGCGCGCTCGGTTGCGACATCGGACCGGATCCTCGAGGCCGCCACGTCGGTGCTGGTCGAGCGGGGATTGCAGGGGTTCAACACGAATGCGGTGGCGGACGCGGCGGGCCTCACGGTCGGCACGCTGTACCACCACTTCCGCGACAAGAACGATCTGCTCCGGGTGCTGTTCGAACGCGACCAGGCCGTACGCACCGAGTTTCTCCGGGCCCACGTCGACGAGTTCTCCGAGGTGACCGATCTCGAGCAATGGGTGCACGACGTGTTGGCCGCACTGGCGAACTTCCGTCGCCGGCAACCGGCGACCCTGGTGCTGCGTCGCGCCTGCCGCGCCGTGCCGGAACTGATCGCGGCCGAGGAGGCGGCGAACGATCAGCTCGCCTCACTGCTCGGTCGGATGGTGCGGAGCCGCTATCCACACATCCCGGCGCGTCGGGCGTCGCTCATCGGGCGCACGGTGAACGAGACGGTCCGATCGATGCTCGACAACGCAGGTGAACACCCGCGGCGGGCCGCTGCGATGCGTCGCGAACTCGAACTGATGGTGGGGGCCTACCTCCGTCAGCTCGAGCACGACTGAGCGACGAGGCCGGTCGCCGCCAGCGTGGCGACCGCTCGTTCGACGTCGTCGTCGGTCGCCTCGCGGAGCCGGCGTGCCACCCCTCGGGTTCCCGCGTGGCGGAAGGCGAGCACCTTCACCGGCGGCACCGTGTGCAGATGCAACAGCCACTCGGCGGTACGCGCGAGTTGATCGGCCGAGTCGTTCACCCCTGGTACCACCAGGAGGCGTACCTCGGTGAGTCGATCGAGTTCGTCGAGATGTCGCAGCGAGGCGAGCACCCGTTCGTTGCCCCGAGCGGTGAGGAACCGGTGCACCTCGGCATCGAGCGCCTTGAGGTCGATCATCGCCCCCTCCATCGCCGGTGTGAGGGCGTCCCACACCGCTGGGTCGGCGTCACCGTTGCTGTCGACCAGACGTGAGAGGCGGCGCGTCGCGTCGTGCTCGCGCAGCCGTTCGAACAGCTCGAGCACGAACCGCCACTGCAGCGTCGCCTCCCCGCCCGACACGGTGACCCCCGAGAGGAACGGGGCGGCGGCGACCACTTCGTGGAGGATCTGCTCGATCGACGCCCACCGCGTCGAGGGCGTCGACCGGGTGCAGATCGTCTGAGGGTTGTGGCACGCGAGGCAGTCGAACGAGCACCCCTGGAGGAACAGGACGTACCGATTGCCCGGACCGTCGACGCACGAGGCCGGGATGGCGTCAGCGACGAGCGCCCGCGTCGAGCTCATGGCTGCGCACGCGCTGCGCGGTGCGATCGTCGAGATGGGCGTGCACGAACGAGCCGGCGGCCAAGGTGCTGCTCGAGTGGCGCACGGTGTCGGGCTCACCATCGATCACCTGTGCGATGTCGCTGCGCCGGGCCAGGTAGCCCGTGATGCGCACGAACTCGCCACCAGCCAGCTCGAACGTCACGTCGCGCATGCCGAGCGACATCGACCCCTTGGCGATGTCGACCGCCGCCTGCAGGTTGTGGGCGACCGTGTCGTCGAGGCGCACGATGTCGCTCACGCCGGACGGGAAGAACGCGTGGTTCGGGGCGACGGTCTGGAGGTGCCGGTACAGCGGCGGCTCGCTGCCGACCGGGATCCTCGTCCCGGCGGTGACGCCGACATCGGACTCGAGTCCGGCCTGGCTGTGCAAGAGAGCGTGCCCATCGGTGGCCTCGCAGTACGGCATCGGGCGGTCCTCGACCATCATCGACAACGACCGGACGATCTCGTGGGCGAGTTCGTCGGCGTGGTCGTCGTGCCCGTACCGGCCGGGTCGACCGTCGAGGTCGAGCAGGTGCCCGACGCACTCGGCCAGCCCCACGACGCCGAACATCGCGGTGAACCGGTCGAGCGACAACAGGCCCTCGCGCACCAGCCAGGAGTGGTCGAAGAAGCCTGCATCGTCGACGAGGTGACGGATGCGCGCCTCCATCAGTTCGGCGGCGAGCTCCACGTACCAGGCGAGGGTGTCGGCGGTGAACCGGGCGGCCGGTCCGGTGTGGTGACGGGCCGCCGCTGCGAGGTTCAGCCGCACCAGCGTGTGGGCCCCACCGGCCACGGGCAGCGAGTTGTAACAGCTCACCACGCCGTAGCGCTCGCCCAGATCGCGCACCAGCAGCGGGTGGTTCACGAGGTGCGGCTGGGCGACGGCGGCGACGGTGCGCATGGCGTCGAGCACGAGATCGTCGGGCGTGATCGCCGGGTCGACCCGCAGCGTGAGGTTCGGCACGACCTGGCGGACCTCTCGATGCACGGCGAGCGCCGCTCGTACGACGCGCCCGTCGGCCGGGCCGAGGTTGGCGTGCGCGAACGCATCGGGGAACAGTCGGTCGAGCAACACCCAGAAGCGACGCAGCCGCTGGTGCAGTTCGTCGTCGTCGAGGTCGGCGGCGAACGGTTCGAGCAGGCGGTCGAGGTCACCGAACCACACGGGGTAGCCGGTGATCGAGGGGACGTTCGCGTACATCGCCAGCAGGAACGTGGTGGCGTCGTCGAACGTGCGCGGCGGGTCGAGCTCGAGGAACCGACTGCCCTGTCGGAGCGCGAGGTCGTAGTCGGGCAGCGTGTAGCGGGGTCGATACGGCGCCGCACCCTCGTACATGTCGCAGATCACCCGTTCCTCGAGCGCCGCAGCGCACTCGGGGCTCACCTTCGGGGAATCGAGCACGTTCTCGGCCGCGATGGCCAGTGCCTGGACGCGTTGGCGGTACGTGAGCGTGGGATCGTCGACGATCGCGCGCACGCCACGGCCGATCTGCTCGCGGTCGTCGGGTGTCACGACAGCAGCGTGCACCCGTCGGCGCGCCGGATCCCAGGGCCGAACGTCCCACCCCGCAGCTCGGACTACCGTTCGGCCATGACGACGATCATCACCACGACGATCAGCACGGCGCCACGGACCATCGTGGAGCGGCCCCTGTCACCCACCATCGGTGCCGAGATCGACGGCGTCGATCTGCGCGACGAGCTCGGCGACGACACCATCGCAGAGATCCGGTCGGCCCTGCTGCGCTGGAAGGTGATCTTCTTCCGCGACCAGGACATCACCCCGGAACAGCACATCGCCTTCGCCCGCCGCTTCGGCGAGCTCGAGATCCATCCGGCGACCCCGGCCGACCAGCAGCACCGCGAGGTGCTCCGCATCTCGCACGGACCGAACTCGCGGGGCCGGGAGAACAACTGGCACTCCGACGTCACGTGGCGGGAAGCCCCGTCGCTCGGCTCGGTCCTGCGAGCCATCGAGCTGCCCGACGTGGGCGGTGACACGCTGTTCGCCGACATGGAGCTCGCCTACGAGCACCTGTCACCGGCGATGAAGGACTGGGTGTGCACGCTCACCGCCACGCACGACATCGCCCGCGTCTTCGCCAAGCGACTCGGCAAGACCGCCGAGGAGCTGCACGACAAGTACCCGCCGCAGCACCACCCGGTGGTGCGCACCCATCCGGAGACGGGCCGGCGCACGCTCTACGTGAACACCGGCTTCACCACGCACATCGACGGGCTGTCGCCGAAGGAGAGCGACTGGCTGCTCGCCCATCTCTACTCGCAGGCGACGTTGCCCGAGTACCAGTGTCGGTTCCGGTGGCGGCCGAACTCGATCGCGTTCTGGGACAACCGGGCCTGCCAGCACTATGCGGCCAGCGACTACTTCCCGGCCGTTCGGGTGATGGAGCGCGTGACGGTCGCCGGCGACCGACCTTTCTTCGATCCGACCCGCGAGCCGGTCAGCGGCTGACCATCGCGTCGAAGAAGCCGCGCAACGCCTCGCCCATCTGCTCGCGGTGGGGCGCACCCGAGATGATCATGTCGACCATCGTCAGCGAGGTGTGCGTGTGGCCGCGCGCGCTGATGTGGCGCACCTCGTTGCCGGCCTCGGCGAGCGCCCGTGCGTACGCGGTGCCCTCGTCGCGGAGCGGGTCGAACTGACACGTGATGATCGTGGCCGGGGGGAGCCCGGACAGGTCGTCGGCCAGCAATGGCGACGCGAGCGGATCGGCGCGATCGGCCTCGTCGATGTAGTGGTCGGCGAACCAGCGCATCAGCGCCGCGGTCAGCACGTAGCCCTCGCCGTTGTCGACGTACGACTGGGTGCCCATGCCGAGATCGGTGACCGGGGTGAGCAGCAGTTGCCCCACCAGTGCGGGACCGCCGGCGTCGCGGGCGAGCTGTGCCGCGACGGCGGCGATGTTCGCCCCGGCGCTCCACCCCGCCACCGCCAGACGCCCCGGGATGCCACCGAGCTCCTCGGCGTGGTCGGCGACCCAGCCGAGCGCGGCCATGCCGTCGTGCACCGCTGCCGGGAACCGCGCCTCGGGTGCGTGCCGGTAGTTGCACGAGATGATCACCGCGTTCGACCGGACGCACAGGTCGCGGCAGAACGGGTCGTCGCTCTCGTGGTCGCCGAGCACCCAACCGCCGCCGTGGAAGTACACGACCACCGGGTGCGGACCCTCGCTCGCCGGCCTGTACAGCCGGTACGCGAGCGGGCTCCCGTCGGCGGCCGGGAAGGTGCCGTCGACGATCTCACCGACGGCTGGCCCCGTCGGCCGCATCGCCGACGACGCCGCCATGAACTCGCGGGCGTGGTCGGCCGACATCGATTCGATGGGTGGCAGTTCGAGGGTGGCCATCATCTGGAGCACCATGCCCACGTCGGGCATCAGCTCGCGGATCTTGCCGTCGTTGCACTGCGTGCCGCCGGGGCCGTCGATGCGGAAGCCGAGCCAGCCCTTGTCGACGACCTCGTCGCAGATGAGGCGGTACGGGCCGACCCCACCGACATAGGGGAGGAACATCCGTGGCTTGCCGGGCACGTTGGCCCCCATGTACCACGAGTTCGCGATCGGGTAGAGGGTGATGTTGGCGCAGTCGTTGACGTGCACACCCCACGCCTCCTGTGCGGTGTCGGTCGGCTCGATCGTCGCCCATCCGTCCCCGGAGCCGGCACCACCGGCAGCGGCGACCTCGCCCAGGTGAGCGATGGCGCCGGTGACCCAGTCGACGTGCTGCTCGATCGACACGGCCATGTTCGACAGCACCGACGGGCTTCCCGGACCGGTGATCATGAACAGGTTCGGGAAGCCGACAGAGGTGAGGCCGAGGTACGTGGCGGGACCGTGTGCCCATTGGTCCTTCAGCGTGCGCCCGTCGCGGCCGACGATGTCGACGCCGACGAGCGCGCCGGTCATCGCATCGAACCCCGTGGCGAACACGATCGCGTCGAACTCGAACGACTCGCCGGCGGTCTCGATGCCGGTCTCGGTGATGGTGGTGATCGGGTTGGCGCGCAGGTCGACGAGACGAACGTGCGGCAGGTTGAACGTGGCGTAATAGTTCGTGTCGACGCACGGCCGCTTGGTGCCGAAGGGATGGTCCTTCGGGCACAGCGCCTCGGCCGTCACCGGGTCGTCCACGATCGAGCGGATCTTCTCGCGGATGAGCTCGCACAGGAGGGCGTTGGCCTCCTCGTTCACCATGATGTCGTTGAACACGCCGAGCATCTCGAGACCGCCGACCGCCCACACCTCCTCGAACCGGGCACGCCGTTCGGCGTCGGTGAGGGCCCTGGCCGACAGCAGGGTCGGTTCGCCGGGCACACCGCCTCCGGAGAGCTTGGCCTCGGCACGGTAGGCCGCCGCGTCGGCCGCGATGCGGGCCAGGCGCTCTTCGTTCGCCGGACCGTTGTACGCGGGGATCGAGAAGTTCGGCGTGCGCTGGAACACCGTCGTCGCGGCGGCCTGGGCTGCCATCAGGGGGATCGACTGGATGGCCGACGAGCCGGTGCCGATGACGGCGACGCGCTTGCCGGTGAAGTCGACACCCTCGTGCGGCCAACGGCTCGTGAAGTACACCTCGCCCCTGAAGCGGTCGTGGCCCTCGATGTCGGGGATCTTCGGCAGCGAGAGGCAGCCGGTCGCCATCACGTAGTACCGGCAGGCGATCGTCTCGCCCCGGTCGGTGCGCACGTGCCACCGCTTGGCGCCCTCGTCCCACGTCGCCTGCTCGACCCGGGTGACGAAGTCGATGCCCGAGTACAGGTCGTACTTGGTGGCGATGAACTGGGCGTAGCGGAGGATCTCGGGCTGGGTCGCGTACTTCTCCGACCACGTCCACTCGGTCTCGAGCGCGGGATCGAAGCTGAGCGTGTAGTCGGTGGTGGGGATGTCGCACCGAGCGCCCGGGTAGCGGTTCCAGTACCAGGTGCCGCCGACGTCGTCGGCCGCCTCGAGCACCCGGGTGGACATGCCGAGGTCGCGCATCCGCTTCAACAGGTAGAGCCCCGAGAAGCCGGCGCCCACGATCACGACGTCCACCTCGCCACTCGCCGCCACGGTGTCGGCACCCTGGTGCGGATCGGTCGATCGAGCCTGCTCGGCCATGAGAACCCCCTTCGGTCGGACGGCCCCCCAGCCGTCACCGACCTCAGTCTCTCAGAACGGGTTCAGCGTCGATTCATCGAGCCGGTGAGATCGCGGATCGACAGCGTCGCCACAGCGATCGTCTGGTCGCCGATGCCGTAGGGGAGCACCAACAGGTCGCCGATGGCGAGCGCGCCGCAGGTGTAGACGACGTTGGGCACGTAGCCGTCACGGCCGTCGGGGGTGGGGCGCAGGATCGGTTCGGTCCCGGCGGCGATCACCTGCGACGGGTCGTCGAGGTCGAGCAAGAGCGCGCCGATGGAGTACGTGCGCACGGCGCCGACCCCGTGGGTGAGCACCAACCATCCCTCGTCGGTCTCGATCGGGGAACCGCAGTTGCCGAGCTGCACGAGCTCCCATGGCTGCTCGGAGGTCTGGATCACCGTCGAGCTGTCCCAGCACAGGAGGTCGTCGGACCACGCCACCGAGTTGGTCTCACGATCGGCCCGCGACAGCGCGACATACCGTCCGTCGATCTGGCGGGGGAACAGGGCCAACCCCTTGCCCCGCGCCGCGATGCCGGCCATCGGCGTCACCTCGAACGAACGGAAGTCCTCGGTCGTGAGCAGGTTCTGGCCGATGTTCGTCCCGTCGAACGCGGTGTACGTGGCGCAGTAGCGCGGGGCGCTGCCGTCGACCACCTCCACGAAACGGGCGTCCTCCATGCCGTGGAGCTCGATCGGTGAGGTGGGCCACAGCACCCGCTCGCAGATCTCGGTGTCCGCCGGGAACGTGGCGGCGTACGAACTGCAGCCCAGCATCTGCAGGTGGGTCACCGTGTCCACGGCGTGGCGCCGTGTTGCGGCGTCGTTGGTGAGCACCGTGAGCCGGTCGCGGAGCTGGACGTCGTCGAAGCGGCCGGGGAGGGGATCGAGGACGAACGAGGCGTTCTCGTGGTCGTCGTGGAGCTCGGCGAGCTTGCGGTGCAGCACCGCCTTGTGGTGGGTGCCGGAACCGAGCGTGCCGATCTGGGCGAACGCCGCTGGACGATCGAGCTGCACGTCCCCGTCGGCGGAGACCGACCCCGTGCGGAACCCGATCGAGGAGCGGTGCCCCTCGCCGATGCAGCGAGTGCTGAGCACGAACGCGGTGCTGCCGTCGGCCGGTTGCTCCGGATGGGCCACGATCGACGGGTTGCACAGGGCGGCGCCCTCGATGGCGTACTCGTGGGAGAACACCGCTCCCAGCAGGCGCCGGCGGGACGTGCTCAACGCCCCTGCGCCGTCCAGCCGCTGGTCGATGCCGGCGGCGTGCAGCTCGAACGACGCGAGCAGGTGACGGTGCCGATGGTCGAAGCGGGCCACGACATCGGCGAGCTCCGATGCCACCTCGGCCTCGTCCAGTGCCAGGACGCGATCGATCACGGATCCCGCCCGCGAATCACCGGGCCCGACGTCCTCGCGGCCGGGTACGAAGAAGCGGAGCACGACCCGCGAGGGGTCGGGGACGAGGGCGATCTCGGTGCGGTGGAGGTCGACGGGGATGGAGGCGCTCATGCGGCCACCATCCGAGCGGCGCGGGCCCGTTGCACGGTGGACACGAACGCGAGCGTCGACTCGGCGCCCTCGTTGGTGTTCGGGCCGTCGGCGCGCAGGCCGTCGTAGCCGCCACCGGAGTGGCTGTCCCACATCTCGGCGGCGCTGTCGTTGCGGCCCTCGAACCAGTCGAGTGCCAGCACCACCCGTGCGGACCAGTCGGGATCGCCGGTGAGGGTGAACGCCCGCCAGCAGGCATCGGCGATGGCCGCCACCTCGATCGGTTGCTGATCGAACTGCGGTGCGGTGTCGGCCGGCCCGCGGCCACCGACGCCCACCACCGACAGGTGACCGTCACGGGTCTGTAGATCGACCAGCCAGGTGAGCATCGCGAGGCCGGCATCGAGTACGCGGGGGTCGCCGAGCGAAGCGCCGGCAGCGATCAAGGCCTCGGGCAGTGCGGCATTGGCATAGGCGAGACGCGGTTCGGGCCATCGCCACGAGGCCGTCGCCGGATCGGTCGGATCGGGTACGCCGATCCGCTCGACCGCATCGACCATCAGCCGATGTGCGCCGGCGTGCTGCCGGTGCACGGACAGCACATCGGCCGCCCCGAGCGCGGCGAACGCCATGGAGCGTCGCCACGGCGACCGGCAACTGGCGCTCGTCTCGAACGCCCGCAGCGCCGTGGCGCGGACCTCCGGGTCGTCGTGATGCGTCGCTGCGGCACCGAAACCCCACAGGGCGCGGCCCCACCAGTCCTCGGTGCCCGGCTCGTCGGTCCACCGGCCGTCGCTGTCGAGCCGGTTCCTGATCCGGCCGTCAGGTGCCTGGGCCGCCAGACAGAACGACAGGGCCTGACGGCCGAGTCGCCCGGCCGCGCCCTCGTCCGGTTCGCGCGCAGCCACCACGAGGAGCCGGGCGTTGTCGTCGGTGCAATAGCCGTGCTCGAGCCGGCGGACCGTGCCGTCGGCGTGTTCGAAGAGGCCGTGCTCGCCGGACAGGCGATCGAGGTGGTCGAACGTGCGGATGCGGGCGATCACGAGCGATGCGCGCCTGCGCCCGTGGGCACCAGTTCGTCGAACACGTCCCGATACCTCGCCGCGACCGCGCGCCAGGTGAGCGACGGCGCGAGCGCCTTCGCCCTGGCGGTCAGCGACGCCAGGTGGGCGGGGTCGCTCACCACGGAACGGATGGCCGAGGCCATCGCGACGGGGTTCGCGTGTGGCACGACGATCCCGGCACCGCTCGACAGGAGTTCCACCGCGTGGGGGAACGCCGTGGCGATCACAGGCCGGCCGGCGGCGATGGCGTCGACGAGCACGCCGGAGGTCGCCTGATCCTTCGAGTCGTACGGGAGCACGACCAGGGTCGACGAGGCGACGAGGCGCATCAGATCGGGGACGTCGCGATAGGTGTCGTCGAAGTGGACACTCGCCGCGACGCCCGCCGACCAGGTCTCCCGGATGAGCGACCGTCGGTAGTCGTCGCCGTCGCGGGCGAACACCTTGGGATGCGTCGCACCGGCGACCGTGTACTGCACGGCGGGGCGGAGGTTGGTGAGCAACGACATCGCACGGATCACGTGCTCGATGCCCTTGCCGGGCCCGAGGAGACCCCACGTGAGCATCGTGGGCCGCCGATCGGTGACGCGGTCGATGCTGCCGTACGGTGCCGGGGTCGGCGGCGTGGCGCCGTGGGGGATCACCCGCAGCGAGGCCTCGTCGACGTCGTAGCCGCTGAGCAGCCGTTCGCCGGCGGCGTTCGTCATCACCACGACCCGCGACGCGAGCTCACAGACACGTTCGAGCACGATCCGTTGGTGTTCGGTCGGCTCCGCCGGGACCGTGTGCAGCACGACGACGGTGGGCACCTCGATGCCCCGGAGCAGGTCGAGTACCTCGTCACCATCGGCGCCCCCGTAGATGCCGTACTCGTGCTGGACGATCGCCACGTCACAGCTCGACAGCACCTCGCACGCCGCGGCGACGCTCGCCGGGACGCCGTTGGAGAGCACGTGCACGCCGGCTCGCCACGGTGCGTGCTCGCTGCCGTCGTCGATCGCCACGACCTCGACCAGGTCGCCGTCGCGCACGAGTTCGCGCTCGAGCGCGCTGGTGAACGTGGCCAGACCGCACAGTGCCGGCGGATAGGTGCTCACGAGGCCGACGCGACGGATGCGGGTCGGCTCGTGCTGGTCGCGCTGCTGTGGCAGCTGATGGATGGAGCCCCACGGCTCCGGCGAGTCACAAGGCATGGAGGCCTCCTCGACGTGGTGGCGAGGCGTCGAACCTGCACGGGGCGACAGCGCTACGGCCGTCCTGCCCAAGCGAGGCGACTCGTCCGGTGAGACCTCACCTTACCCCGGAGGCCGACGCACGAGGGTGGGGGCCACCGGCCGGTACTGTGACGCATGTGAAGGTGTGCGTGATCGGCGGGGGCTCCACCTACACGCCCGAGCTCGTCGACGGCCTGCTCCGACGACGCCACCTGCTCGACCTCCACGAGATCCATCTCGTCGACCACGACGACGCCCGCCTCGGCGTCCTCGGGCCCCTCGCAGCCCGAATGGCCGCCCGGACGCAGGATCGTGAGGGCGGCGCGGTGACGGTGCGGTGGACCACCGATCGCGCCGTCGGCATCGCCGGGTCGCGCTTCGTGGTGAGCCAGATCAGGGTCGGCGGGATGGCCGCACGCGAGCGAGACGAACAGCTGGGCCGCAAGTTCGGCCTGGTCGGCCAGGAGACCGTCGGTGTCGGTGGGTTCGCGAACGCGCTGCGCACGATCCCGGTCGCACTCGACATCGCGGCCGACGTGGCCAGATGGGCGCCCGAAGCGACCCTGCTGAACTTCACGAACCCGGCCGGCCTGGTCACCGAGGCCCTGTGCCGTCACGCGGACGTGGCGACCATCGGCCTCTGCAACGTGCCGTGGACCGTGAAGGCGCGCGTCGCCGCATCGCTGGGCGTGACGGCCGAGGAGGTCGACGTCGACTACGTCGGGCTCAACCATCTCAGCTGGGTGCGGCGTGTCAGCGTGGCCGGTGTCGATCGCACGCCCGAGGTGCTGCACGGCCTCGAGCAGCGCACGAGCAGGGTCCTGTCGTCGGCCCACGCGGATGACGAGCCGGACTGGACGCCCGAAGCGATCCGCCTGCTCGGTGCGATCCCGAACTACTACCTCCTCTACTACTACGAGACCGACGCCTGGGTCCGTTTCCAGGAGGCGAACCCGACGCGTGCCTCGGCGGTGCAGGAGATCGAGGCCGCCCTGCTGCGTCGGTACGCCGACCCAGCGCTGACGGAGAAGCCGGCAGAGCTGGCGTCGCGTGGCGGGGCCCACTACTCCGAGGCAGCGGCAGCCCTGATGGCCGACCTGGTCGCCGGCACCGGCGCCGTGCACGTGGTGAACACCCCCAACCGCGGTGCGATCCCCGGGCTCGACGACGACGTGGTCGTCGAGGTCGCGGCGCGGATCGGGTCTGCCGGGCCGGAGCCGATCGGCGTGGCCCCGCTTCGGCCCGACATGGACGCGTTGGTGCGCACGATGAAGGACGTCGAGCTGCTCACCGTGGAAGCAGCGGTGCGCGGCGACGCCGACGCCGCGATGCGCGCACTCGTCACCAACCCGCTCGGGCCGTCGATGTCGGCGGCACCGGCGGTGTGGGCGCGCCTGCTCGAGATGAACGCCGGCGTGCTCGGGCGACTCGGCTGATGTCGGCCGGAGCGGGTCGGGGCGTGCTGCTCGGGGTGGACGGGGGCGGCACCAAGACCGACGTCGTCGTCGCCGACCTCACCGGTCGTACCCGCTGCACCGTGCGCGTCGGTTGTACCAACCACGAGTCGGTCGGACTCGTGGCGGCCATGTCCGAGCTGGAGCGCGGCGTCCGCGACGCGCTCGACGGAGCGGGCGCGGCGGCCGGCGACGTGGTCGTCGCCGCGTACGGCCTGGCCGGCCTCGACTGGCACAGCGACGAACTCGCGATCGGCGGCTCGCTCGACATGTTCGGACTCGGTGGCGACCGGATCCTCGTCAACGATTCGATGATCGCGTTGCGGGCGGGCAGCAGCCGAGGATGGGGCATCGTGTCCAGCGTCGGCACGGGCGCGGTCACCGCAGGCGTCGCGCCGGACGGACGCGTCGCTCGCACCATGTCCGTCGGGTGGGGCGAGCCCTGTGGTGCGTATTCGCTCGTGGCAGATGCCCTCCATGCGATCGCGGCTGCGCACCATCGTTCGGGGGAGCCGACAGCGCTCACCGAACTCCTGTTGGAGGCGCTCGGCGCTGCGGACGTCGTCACCCTGTTCGAGGAACTCAGCCGCGGCCGTCGACGCGTCGACGGGCGTCACGCCCCGCTGGTGCAGCGGGCCGTCGATGCCGGCGACAGCGTGGCGGCCGACCTGCTCGACCGCAGCGCGGTGCAGCACGCGGCGATGGTCGTCGGCATCGCCGACCAGCTCGCCCTGCGCGACGTCGAGTTCGAATTGGTGACCGCCGGCGGCGTGCACACCGCCGGCGGGCGTTTCGGCGAGGCGTTCGTGGCCCATGTGCTCGAACGGTGCTCGGGCGCGATCGTGGCGCCGTTGACGGCGCCGCCCGTGACGGGGGCGATCGGCCTCGCCCTCGATCTCGCGTCGGACGCCGACCGGGACGTCAGACGAAGTCGTCGAGCCTGACCGCTCGGGTCATCTGCCAGTAGTCGACCAGGCGCCACGGCATGATCGCCACGATGCGCCCGGCCCGGTTGCGATACCAGTTGGTCATGCCGGGATGGGTCCAGATGAGCTGCTCGTGCTCGGCATCGACGCGTGCGACGTACTCGTCGTGCACCTCGCGACGTACCTCCAGCGAGCGCAGGCCGCGCCGACGCATCTGCTCGACCGCGTCGACGATGTAGCGGGTCTGGCACTCGGCGACGAACATGCCGCTCCCGCCGTGTCCGAGTCCGGTGTTCGGGCCGCCCATGCAGAACAGGTTCGGGAACCCGGGCACCGTGATGCCGAGGTGGGCCGACGCGTTCTCGTCGGCCCACACGGCGGCCAGGTCGACGCCGTCGCGACCGCGGAGGCCGAGGCGTGCCGCCATCTCCATCACGTGGAAGCCCGTGGCGAAGACGACCACGTCGGCTTCGCGTCGGGTGCCGTCGGCGGTGACGATCGCGCCCTCGTCGAGGTGGTCGATCGGGTCGGTCACGAGCTCGACGTTCGGCCGGGTGAGCGTTCGGAACCACCCGTTGTCGATCAGGATCCGCTTGCCGTAGGGCGGGTAGTCGGGCATGCACTGCTCGAGCAGATCGGATCGCCCGGCGAGCTCGCGTTCGATGAACTCTGCCATCTCCACGCGGTGGCGCTCGTTGCGGCGGTTCATCGACCGTTCGGGAAACGGCCAGTCGGGGTCCTTGCGCAACGTCACCAGCAGGCCGTCGCCGTAGCGCCAGAACATCGCGAAGCGGAACCAGCGGGCGTAGAAGGGGAGGTGCTCGAACAGCCACTGGTCGGCGGTCGGGATCGTGTCCCGGTAGCCACCGATGTCGCGAGCCCACTGCGGCGAGCGCTGATAGACGGTGAGTTCGGCGACCTCGTCGGCGATGGTCGGCACGAGCTGCATCGCGGTGGCGCCGGTACCCACCACCGCCACCCGCCTGCCGCGGAGGTCGAGGTCGACGGGCCAGCGCGACGGGTGGACGATCGTGCCACCGAAGGACTCCAGGCCCTCGATCTGCGGCAGGCGCGGGACGTGGAGGAGCCCGATCGCCGACACCAGGACGTCTGCGACGACGGTGTGTCCGCCCCGCTCGTCGCGGACGTTCACCCGCCACTGCGACGCGTCGTCGTCCCACGACGCGCCGCACACCTCGGTGCCGAAGCGCACGTGCGGACGCACCTCGAACTCGTCGGCGCAGCGCTGCAGGTACTGCTCGATCTCGTCGCGCTTGGAGAAATACCGGCTCCACGCGAACGGTTCACCGGCGCGGTAGGAATGGCTGTACGAGTAGGCGTGGTTCGGCGTGTCCACGCCGCAGCCCGGGTAACGGTTGTCCCACCACGTGCCGCCGACCTCCTCGCGCTGCTCGATGATCGTGTACGCGATGCCGGCCCGGCCGAGCGCGGCGCCCATCGCGATGCCGCTGATGCCGGCACCCACGACGAGCACGTGCGGTTCGTGGCCGGCGGGCGCGGGGGAGCCGGGCTCGGCCGGGACGGTCTCGATCAGGCCGAGCTCGCCGCGCATCATCGGCGCGTACTCGGGCGGTACCTCCTCGCCGAGGCACACCGACATCATCCGCTGCATGAGTTCGTCGCCCGGGTCGACGATCGCCGGCTCGGGAACGCCGTCGATCAGGAGCTGCCGCACCGCCTCGCGGATGCGGTGCTGCACGTCGTCGGGCAGGCCGGCACGCGGATCGGGCACCAGTCGGACATCGCGCGTCGGCCGGAAGGGCGGCTCGAGCCATCCGAGATCGCCGGTGAGGTGCACCAGGCACATCAGCACGAGACGCAGGTCGGCGTTCGCGAGGATCTCGTCGAGATCCACGTCGGGCCCCGAGAGGGTCCCGTCGAGCGTCTGATCCCGGTCGGTCACCTCACGAGCTTGTCACGTGTTCGCCCTGGCATCCGTGGTCGTGCATGATGTCGCCCCATGAGCGCATCTGCAGCCAACAGCTGGTTCCTCGACTCGACGCCGGGGGAGCGGTTCCCCGCCTGGACCCGGGGCAACGCCGCTGACGTGTTCCCCGATCCGTTCAGCCCGCTCGGCCAGACCATGGTGATCCGCCAGGCCATGTGCCTCGGCCTACGCGACGCCTACATCAGCCTCGGCGCGCTCGACTGGGAGGAGTTCGAGCACCCGGAGGCGCCCGATCTGTTCCAGATGTACGGCGGCTACCTCTACAACCCGCTGTCGCTCACCCGCCTCCTCGGTGCGCGCATGCCGGGCGCATCGCCCGAGGCCATCGACAAGGCGTTCTTCGACGACCGCGACGAGGTGCCGGCGTATGTCGAGGAGCCGTGGCACCAGTCGCCCGACCACGAGGCACGCCTCGGTGCGTCGATGGGGTGGGCGATGTCCACCGAGTCGCTGCCCGAGCTGCTCGCCGACAAGGAGTTCGCCGAGGAACTCCGCGACGGGCGCCCCGACCTCTCGGCGCTCACGGACTCGGCGCTGATCTCGCGTGCGAAGGAGATGCTGCCGGTCGTGCAGCGCCTGTTCGAGAACGCCATGCGCGTGTCGTCGCTCGCATCGATGGGGCCCGGTGCCCTCGCCGCGATCTGCGAGGGCATCGGCGAGCCCGAACTGGGCATCAAGCTCCTGGCGGGCATCGACGTCGACTCCGCCGCTCCGTCGCACGCGATGTGGGAGCTGTCGCGGACGGCCCGGGCGTCGGCCGAGCTCACCGCTGCGTTCGAAGCCGGCGTCGACGACCTGCTCGACCGTCTCGAGGCGGCGGGCACGGCGACCGCGACGGCGTTCCTCGGCGAGGTCCGCGAGTTCCTGCGCACCTACGGTTCGCGCGGCCAGAACGAGTACGACATCCTCTCCGCCACGTGGGAGGTGCGGCCACGCATCGCCCTCGCGGCGATCGACCTGATGCGCAAGTCCGACGACGCGCAGGCGCCGTCGGTGCGTCACGAGGCCTCGGTCGCCGAGCGCGACCGCGCGCTCGCGGTCGTCCGCGGGAAGATCGCCGGCGACGCCGAGACCGCGGGGATGTTCGAGGCCGCGTTCCAGTCGGCCGGCCTGTTCCTCGCCGGTCGTGAGCGGGCGAAGACCAACGCGATCATGGCGATCGGCGAGATCCGCATGGCGTTGCGCGAACTCGGGCGCCGGTGGGTGGCGGCCGGTCACCTCGACCAGCTCGAGCACATGTTCATGCTCACCGGCATCGAGCTCGAGCAGATGCGCCACCGTCCGGAGCGACTCCGCGACGTGGTCGTCCCTCGCTGGGAGCAGTTCCAGGGGCTGTTCGCCTACGAGCCCGTGTTCGTCGTGAACGGCAGGGTGCCGGGGCTGTCGGAGATGACCCGCCGCGATGCCAAGCAGGTCGCGGTCGCGACCAGCGGCACCGTCCTGCAGGGCGCCGCCGGGTCGGGCGGCACGGCCACGGGCCGCGCTCGCGTCGTGCTCGACGCGGCCGATCCGATGGGGCTCGAGCCCGGCGACGTGCTGATCGCGCCCCAGACCGACCCGTCGTGGGTGCCGCTGTTCGTGCCCGCCGCCGCGGTGATCGTCAACGTCGGTGCGATGGGCAGCCACGCGATGATCGTGTCCCGCGAGCTCGGCATCCCCTGCGTGGTCTCGGTGGCCGACGCCACCCACGCGATCCCCGACGGTGCGATGGTCACCGTCGACGGCGCGGCGGGCACCGTCACCGTCCACTGATCACGGCCCGCTGATCCCCGGCCAGACGGCGAGCCCGACGAGCCCGACGCCCCAGCGCCGACTCGCCGGGGCGGCCCACCGATGTGTGGCGGAGGGCGACGGTGGGGCAGGATCGGGCCCATGTCGTACCAGGAGCCGATGTTCCTGCCGTGGGACGGCAGGCGGGTCCCGCTCACCTTCGTCGGTGGCTACCTCGGCGCGGGCAAGACGTCGGTGATCAACGAGGTCCTCCGGCACGCCGATCGGCCGGTCGCGGTCATCGTGAACGACGTCGGGTCGATCAACATCGATGCGGCGCTCGTCCGCCGGCGCCACGGCGACACGATCGAGCTCACCGACGGATGTGTGTGCTGCAGTTCGATCGACGGCCTCGGTGCAGCGTTCGACCAGATCCGGGCGAGGCCGACGCCGCCGGACCACGTGATCGTCGAGCTGAGCGGCGTCGCCGAACCCGAGCGGATGCTGCCGTGGGGGAGGTCGGCGGGGTTCGTGCTCGACGGCCTCGTCGTCGTGGTCGCGGCCGATCAGCTCGAGCCGGGCCGGCTCCCCGAGTGGGTGCACGTGCACCTCGACAGCCAGATCAGGGCGGCCGATCTCCTCGTGCTCACCAAGACCGACCTCGTCGACACGCCGGGCGTGATCGCGGCTCACGATCGTCTCGGCGAACTGGCGCCCGACACCCCGGTGATCGAGCGTGCCCCCGGACCCGACGCGGTGGGTGCGCTCGGGCGTTTCCTGGCGTTGGGCGGCCGGCGGCCAGGCGGCGTCACCGACGTGTCACCCTCGACCCTGTTCGACGCCCACCAGGTGTCGCTCGAGCCCTTGCCCGCCGGGATGACCGTCGCCGCGCTCGATGCATGGTTACGCGAGCTGCGCACCCGTCGCGAGGCCGACGGCGGCCGGCTCGTGCGGGCCAAGGGGATGGTCCTCACCGCCGACCTCGGGCTGGTGCTGGTGCAAGTGGTGGGGGCACGTCAGGAGATCGACGCAGTGCCCGAATCCGAGCGGGCCGAGCCGACCGACCTGGTGGTCATCACGCTGCGGGGCGCGTGACGATCTGGGAGTAGCACATCTCGTCGGCCGTTCCCTCGGCCCACATGATGTAGCGCGGTTCGGCGTCGTCGTCGAGGAGCGACCTGTCCCAGCTGCACTCGACCCGGATGACGTCGTCGGCGTCGAGCACGATCGTCTCCACCGGTCGGTAGTCGAGCTGCCAGTCGAAGTCCCACCTCGGGATGTCGAGCAGCACCACCTCGTCGGGCGTGTCGGGGTTGAGCGTCATGCGGAAGGTGGCACCGAGTTCGTGCATGTGTCCCCACACCGACACGATCCGGCCCGGCGTCGCCGGTTGATCGCACGTCGACGACGCGATGCCGTCTGTCATACCGGCGAAGTCCTCGACCGTCGCACCGCACGTGAACATCAAGAAGTCGGCGATGCGGCCGGCCATCGGCCCCCAGGTCTCGATCAGCTGTGCCGAGGCGGCGCTGCGGTCGCAGAGCGGTCCGACCTCGTCGGTGGAGCAGGGGATCTCGGCCGGGCCGAGGTAGAGCGTGAGCTCGATCGGATCGAGGGTGCCACCGGCCGCCTCGATCACCTCGTCGCTCGCCAGGTCGATCACGATCGCCGACTCGTCGGGCGGCAGGTCGTTCCACTTCGACTCGTAGTGGTAGTGGATCTGGGTCACGAAGAAGTCGCCGGGCTGGAGCGGGATGCCCGTGTCGGCCGGGAGGACGGTGGGGTCCTGGCCGGGACCCCAGCTCATGATCTGACGGGTCTCGCCCGAGTCGCCCGCGAAGCCGGCGAGGCCGCCGCACTCCCACCCGATCGCCGGGTCGGCGGCATCGGCTTGTTCGGCCATCGCCCGCGTCGACGCCTCGGCGTAGAACAGCAGCGCGTGATGGACGACCTCCGTCCGGTCGGCCTCGAGCCCGTAGCCCTGGAGGAAGGCCGGTTCGATGAGGCTCGGGTCGTAGATCTGGCAGCGGTAGTCGTCGCGGAGATCGGTCGAGCCCTGGTACGGCTGTCCGACCATCACCACGTCGCGCTCGATCGGGGCGACCGCTGTCTCCGTCGGCTCGATCGCCGTGGACGGGTCGACGTCGAGCTGTCCGCCGCCTGCGGCCCAGGTCGAGATGATCTCGAGCTGCTCCGCCGAGAGCCGCCGGTCGCCGTGGAACGCGACGTCGCCGTCACCGGCCGGCCACGGCGGCATGTAGCCGATGCGGGTCGACGCATCGATCTCGAACGACGCCTCACCCGCGTCGCCCGCGGTGTCGAGGGGGAGGTGTGCCGCGCCCGGACCGGCGCCGGTGTGGCACGACGCGCAGTTCGCCGCCAGGATCGGTGCGACGTCGTTCGCGAAGGCGACGGTGCGCACCCCGCCGGAGGTGTCGGACGCGTCGGACGTGGTCGACGGTGCCACGGTGCTGGTGGTCGCAGCCACGGTCGCCTCGGTCGACGTGGTGGCCGGCGCCGTCGTGTCCGTCGTGTTCGGTGACGCCGGTGACGCGGTCTCCGCGGTCGACGACTCGTCGGACGGCTGCGACGAGCACGCGGCGACGACGATCGCCCCGCCGACGACGGCCTGCAGGATCAGCCGGACGGGTCGGGACAGGCGCAACATCGCACCAGTCTGGCGGGTCAGGCGCTGATCGCCACGTGTGCAGGGATGCGCGTCCGGAGCGCGAGCGTGCCGGCGACGCCGCACAGCGACGCCGTGAACGGGATGAGCCACACAGCACTGAGCGACCGGTCCATCACGATCCCGCCGACGGTGTTGGCGAGGCCCATGCACCCCTGGAACACCATGACCGAGAGCCCGAAGTAGCGGCCGATCAGTTCGGGCGGGGCCAGATCGGAGGTGAGCGGTTGTCGGACCGCGCCGAGCACCGCCTCGCCGAAGCCGCCGAGCACCTGGGCGGCGGCGATCGCGACGACCGCGACCCACAGGCCGACGTGCGGGGTGAGGAGCATCAGCGCGAACGCGGCGACGAACCAGACGTTCATGATCGCCAGCGACGTCATGCGGTGGCGCCCCCGCACCCATCGCAGCGTCGGGATCTGGGTGAGCACGACGCTCGCCGCGCCGAAGGTGAACAGCACCCCGATCGTCGCCTTCCCGATGCCGAGCTGTGAGGCGTAGGCGGGCATGAACGCGAAGAGGAATCCGAAGCCGAGCGCGATGGCGACGTCGGTGCCCAGGAGGCGCACGAAGAACCGATCCTGCAGGACGGTGCCGAAGCCGGGTCGGTCGGCGCGGGGCACGTCGGAGCGCACCCGCCCCGTGGGCATCCCGGGCAGGACGGCGAGGAACAGCACGTACGTGGCCACGTTGACGCCGAACAGCCACTGGAACGAGCGGAGCGTCTCGGCGTTCACGAGGAACCCGCCGAGGACGCCTCCGAGCGCTGCGCCCAGGTTCAGCGACGCGCGCTGGAACGCAGAGACCGCCGGCCGCTCTGCGGGCGTCACGATCAGCGACAGCAGTGCCGACTGCGAGGGGAACCAGAGCGCGTTGCCGACGCCCAGCAGTGTGGAGACGGCGAGCGCCTCGGGGAAGCTGTCGACGAGGGCGTACAACGACCCTGCGACGATCGACACGAGGCATCCGGCGGTCAGCATCCGACGCGCACCGAAGCGGTCCGACAGCGAGCCGGCCGCCGGCGTGCACAGCACCATCGTGAAGCTCATCGCCCCGACCGCCAGCCCGGACCGGTCGAGCGGGATGCCGCGGATCTCGTGGAAGTAGATGAGGACGAAGCCGAAGAGGGCGGCCGACCCGATCATGTTCACGACGGTGGCGACGAAGAAGCGTTGCAGCGCCGGGCTGAACGATCGGAAGCCGGGGGTGGACACGGGCTCAGGGTAGGAGGGTCGACGGATCGCGACGAAGTGCGTTTCCCGACGTTCGATCGTGATGCCGCTCGGCGGTCACGTTTGCCCGCCGCTCCGCCGGGGGACAACAGGACATGAACGCAACCATCCTCTGGATCCTCGCCGCCATCCTCGTGATCGTCGGCATCGTGCAGCTCCTGCAGGGCCAGGTGATTCTCGGCGTGGTGCTGATCATCGCCGCCTGCCTCGTCGGCCCCGGTGGCTACAGCGTGTTCAACCGTCGCCGGGCCTGATCTCGGGGTTCAGTCCGAGCCTCAGTCCGGCCTCAGTCCGGCCTCAGTCCGGCCTGAGTTCGGGCCGGATCGTCGCGCTGAACGCTCGGCGGTCCAGCACGGTGTCGACCCATCGGCCCGCCAGCAGCAGATCGGCTGCGACGGCGCCGATGGCGTCACCGCTCTTGGCCGCGTACCCGTTGCAGCCCGCTGCGATCACCAACCCTTCGGCCAGGTGGTCGATGTAGGGCAGATCAGTGGGGGTGTCGGTCAGGAGGCACGGCTTCGTCTCCCAGCGCACCGCGCGCAGGCCGGGCACGAGCGCTTCGGTCAATCGTCGGAGGTCGTCGAGTTCCACCGCGTGCCGGTCGCCGCGCATCCACGCCACCCGTGCCGTACGGTCGTCGAGCCGGATGGGGGCATGTCGCGTGGCGCCGAGCTTGAGACGGACCGTCCCGTCCGGGTACGCGGTCGGGGGCACGGCGTAGACGTCGGCGAAGGCCGGGTGGTCGACCGGGCTCAGCACCGCGGGGAGGCCTTCGAGGCGGGCTTGCTCGTCGGCGTCGAGCACGGCCGTCACGACGGTCTCGCCGCGCACCGAGAGTTCGGGAGCGACGAAGGGCGAGGGCCGGAGCGTCCTCGCGAGTTCGTCGGTGTGGGGCCCCCCGGCGAGCACGACCCGGTCCGCCGTCACCGTCCCACCGTCGTCGAGCGATGCTCGCCAGCGGTGGCCGTCGTGGGCGAGCTCGGTCACGATCGCTCGGACGAGTTCGGCGCCGGCTCGTTCGGCGGTGGCCACCTGCGCGGCGATCATGCGTCTCGGGTCCACGTGACCGGCGGGCGGGCCTTCGCGGAACACCGTGACACCGTCGGCGATCGCGATGCGTTCGTCACCGGCGTCGGTCCGGCGACCGATCTCGATGCCGTGGGTCGCCAGCCCGCGAGCGACCCGCTCGATCGCCACGATCGTCGCCGGGTCGTCGGTTGCGTACAGCACCGACGAGGGGTGGTGGAAGGCGATGCCACTGGTCGCCTCGAGGTGTGGGTAGTCGGTGATCGCTCGACGCGCGAGCTCCGCCCATTCGAATCGCGCGTCGACGTGGCGCGTGACGCGCCCCGAGTCGTAGTGGCTCGCGAAGACGCCGAGGTGATCGTGGAACGACGACGGCTCCAGCTGGCCGATCCCGACGCACGTCGCGCCGGCGGCTGCGGCCCGCCGCAGCGCGCCGGCCCCGATCGGTCCGAGACCCACCACGATGACGTCGGCGCTGCTCATGCCCCCGAGGATGCCAGACCGGACCGCGACCCCCAGGACACGCTGCGGTCAGACGACGAGCTTGGAGACCGTGCTCGAGCTGTAGTTCAGCACCCACAGATTGCCGGTGAACACCACGCCATAGGGCGTCGTGCCGACTGCGATCGGTGCGCTGACCGCGTTGGTCGTCGTGTTGACGTTCACCACCTGGTGCGACGACGCGAGCGCCACCCAGAGGCGGTTGCCGTCGACGGCCAGGCCGAACGGTTGGTTGCCCACCGTGACCGTGCCGACGACCGCATTGCTGCTCGGACTGATCCTGCTCAGGGTGTTGGTGCCGAAGTTCGACACCCAGAGCGAGGTGCCGTCGTAGATGCTCCAGTACGGCGACGAACCGACCGTGATGTCGGCGACCACGGTGTTCGTCGTGGTGTCGATCCGTGACACGACACCACTCAGGCGGCTGACCCAGACGGCGCCGGCACCAGCGCTGATCATGCTCGGGTTGCCGGTCACGGCGATCGTCGCCGTCACCGAGTTCGTCGACGGATCGATGCGGCTCACGGTCCCCGACATGCTGGCGACCCAGATGCTCATGCCGTCGTAGGTGATGCCGTACGGCTGCGCAGCGACCGCGACGGTCGCGATGACCGCGTTCGTCGTCGGGTTCACCTTCGACACGGTGTTCGACCCGTTGTTGGTCACCCAGACCGACGATCCGTCCCAGGCGATCGCGGCAGGGTTGTTGCCGACGGCGATCGTCGTCGCCGCGTTGGTCGCGACGGCGATCTTGCGGACCGAGGCCGTGCTCCACGAGGTGACCCACACGTTGGTCCCGTCGCTGATGCCGTTGAACGGACCGGGCACGCTCACGGTGGCCGCAGCGCCGACACCGAGGACCGTCACCGAGGGCGAGGGGGCGCTCGCTGCGCCGGTCCCGACGCCGTTGGCCGCAGTGACCGTGAAGGTGTAGGTGCCGGAGGCGAGCGAGCTGATCGTGCACGACGTCGTGGCGCTCGTGCATGTTGCGCCGCCGGGTGAAGCCGTGGCCGTGTAGCTCGTGATCGCTGCACCTCCGTCGGACACGGGGGCTGCCCAGGCCACGGTCGCGACGCCGGTCGAATGCGTCGCGGTCACGGCGGTCGGGGTGTCGGGCACGAGCTGGAGTCCCCACTTGATCCGCAGGTACTCCTCGACCTGCCGACGTTCGGCGGCAGTGAGTGTTCGATCGAACAGTGCGACCTCGGCGATGTCGAGGTCGGCGGTGGCACCATATGCACCGTGCCTGCCGAGGGTGACCGAGCGCATCGTCTGTGTGCCGGTGATCGACGAGGATCCCGTGGCGGCACCGTTCGACGAGATGCCGAGTGCTGTTCCGCTGCGCGACGTGGTGATCACGTAGCCGACGTTCGCGACCGAGGTGTTGGAGCCGATCGAACTCTGGTACTGCGAGTTGTTGTCGTCGCGGACCTCGAGGGTGTTGTTCCCGGTGAGGTTGAACAACGGCCAGTCCTCCGGCACACGATCGACGAGCCGGCTCGGCGCCCCCGAGCGTCGACGAGTGACGACGAACATCGTCCGGTCGCCCGTGATGCCGTACGGGTTCGCGGCCGGTGTGCCCTGGAGGATGTTCGCGCCGTCGAAGGTGATGACGGGCCACCCGTTCATCGTCTGCGTCGCCGCCGTCGGTCGGGTCGAGACCGACGGCGCGGACGCGTGATTGGCGCGGCCGGACTTGTCGGCCCAGGTCTGCACGGCGCCGGTCGAACTGCCGGTCTCGTCGACGGCGGTCTCGAGGCGGCCGTCGCCGTCGATGTCGGCGCCGTCGACCCAGAAGCGGGCCGACGAGCTCGTGAGCAGCGCCGGGCGTGGCACGACCGTCGATGCCAGCGATGCGGGTCCCGTGCCCGTCGCGTTCGTCGCGGTCACCGTCACGGAGTAGACGACGCCGTTCGTGAGGCCCGTGATCGTGCACGTGAGGGTGGCGGTGGTGCACGAGCGGGTGGTCTGACCGGTCGCGGTGGCGGTCGCCGTGTAGGCGGTGATCGACGACAGGTACCGGTTGGCGCCGCGCCACGACACGGTCGCCTGCGCGTCACCGGCCGCCGGCGTGAGGGCGATCGGCGCCGATGGTGCCGAGGCGGCCTGCGTCCACTTCGCAGTGAGGTAGGCCTGTGCCTTTGCGACGGTCGCCGAGTCGAGCCCGCCGTCGACGAACAGGATCTCGCCGACGCGTCCGGCGAAGCCCCAACCGCTCGAGTAGCTCGGTGCCGCCGTCGCGCCGAGGAACGCGCGGCTCCAGTTGAAGGTATCGGTGCCGGTGCCCGAGTCGCTGCCGACGCGCACCGGTCCACCGTCGAGCGCATCGCTGCCGAGGGACGGGTTCAGCTCGATGTTCTCGCCCGTCGCCCAGTCGGCCGTGCCGCCGCCAGAGGTGGCGACGATGCGCGTGTTGGACCCGGAGCCGGACTGTCCGACCGCACCCCATCCGACCTGCCGTTCGGCCTGGTATGCGACCAGGATCGTCCAGTTCGGTCCGTGGTCGAACGTCGTCGTCCCCGAGTCGGCGAGCAGCGACATCCAGCTGTCGACGCCGTCGAACACGACCGCCTGGCGACCCGACATGGTGCCGAGCTCCGGTCGATTCGCCGCCGTCGTCTGTTGTGCGTTCGGCCCGCCGGCCGCCTGGTTCGCCCAGGCCGAGATCTGCCACTCGTCGAACGACGCCGCGGTCGCCGCGGCGGCGAGCGCGGGCGACACCGTGATCGTCAGCCTGTCCCGATCGGTGACCGTGTAGGTCTGCCCGGCGATGCGGATCGTCGCCCCGACGGCGATGGGTGCCATGATGCGCGCCCGGAGCTGTGCTCCGCTGCCGGGTCCGCCCACGACCACGGTGGGCTCGGAGGTGTAGCCCGACCCTCTCGTCGGGATCATCACCGAGGTGACCGCACCGCCAGACACGACCGCGTTGTAGGTCGCTGCGCCACTGCCCCCGCCGCCGGTGATCGTCATGGTCGGCGCGGTCGTGTAGCCGGTGCCGCCGGCGACCACGTCGACGCGCTCCACCACGCCGGACGACACCCGCAGCCGGGTGCTGCCCGCCGAACCGCTCACGGTCACGCCGCTCCGCGTCGCCCACGCACCGGTGAGCGAGTTCGAGTCGGCAGCGTCGAACCACCATGTCAGCGACGAGCCGAGCGAACGCGGTGTCCAGGTGGGGGTGACGGAGGTGGCGGCGGCTGAGCTGTTGCCGTGGGCGTTCGCCGCGGTCACGGCGACCGAGTAGGTGACGTCGTTGACGAGCCCCGACAGGGTGCAGGTGGTGGCGGGTGCCGACGCGGTGCACGTGACGGGCGACTGGCCGGCAGCCGTCGCCGTGACGGTGGAGGAGATCAACGGGGCGTGCCCGGTCAGCACGGGTGCGATCCACGACACGACCGCGCCGCTGTCGGCAGCGACGGCTGTCGGGCCCGTGGGCGGCGGTGGTGGCCCGGGGGTGGTGTCGGGGCTGGCCGCCGAGGGATCTCCGGTGCCGACCGCGCTGAGGGCGCTGACGACGAAGCGGTACGCAGTTCCGTTGGTGAGGCCCGTGATCGTGCAGGTGGTGGCCGAGGCCGCAGCGGTGCAGGTCGCGCCGCCCGGCTGTGTGGTCACGCGGTACCCGGTGATCGCCGATCCGCCGTTCCAAGCAGGTGCCGTCCACGACACCGATGCGCCCCGATCGGCGGCGAGCGCGGTGACGCCGGTCGGCGCGCTCGGGGTGATCGCGATGCTCCATCGACGGGCGAGGTATTCCTGCACGCTGCGCCGCTCCGCGACGGTGAGCGCACGGTCGAAGACGATGACCTCGCGGTACTTGCCGTTGCCGAGTCGGTTGCCGCAGCAGTCGTCGGCCCCGAGCAGGATCGTGACCGGCGTCGCGGTGCGCACCTGGCCCGAGTAGGACGTCCCGTCGAACAGGGCGTGACCGTCGAGCGCACCGCCGGCGAGGATCGGGTTCGAGCCGGCCTGGGTGATGTCGTAGATGTGAGGGCTGGTGATCGACGAGGTCGGTGTCATCTCAGCGGCGAACAGATAGCCGCCGCCGGAGTTGGTCGGGTACCAGCCGACGAGTCCGCCCCCGGGCCAGGGGTGGATGATCGCCCCGTTCGGTCGGCGAGACGACAGGATCCAGCCGTAGGTGTTCCAGGTCGAGGTGTCGCTCTGCGCCACGGCGAACGCCGTGAGGGCCGGGCCGGAGGTGACCGTCGCGCTGTACCAGCCGTTGGCGTCGAAGTCGACTGCGGGCATGCCGGAGACGAACCTGCCCGCCATCGACGGCGTCGATTGGACGGCGTCGTTGTTGCTGCCGCTCTTGTCCTCCCAGCGGGTCAACACGTTCGACGCGGTGGCGCACGTCGTGCCGGCGCCGCAGAGTTCTGCGGTGCCCTCCACCGTGCCGTCGGCATCGGGGTCCGCCGCGTCGAGCCAGAGGCGATCGTTCGAACCGGTGAGCACGGCGGGAATGGGGACGACCGTCGTGGAGGCGCCGGTGCCGGCACCCGAGGCGTTCGTCGCGGTGACCGTCACGGTGTACGTGATCCCGTTGACGAGACCGGCGAGCGTGCAGCTGGTCGCTGGCGCCGTGGTGGTGCACGTGCGCGTCGACTGGCCGGTGGCCGTGGCGGTCACCTGGTACCCCGTGGTCGCCGGCGCGCCGGGGGAGGTACCGGCGTTCCACGAGACGGCGGCCGTCGCATCGCCCGGTGTCGCGCGCACGTTGGTCGGCGTGGCCGGGGTGCCGCTGACGTCGAGCGTGCGCGTGTAGACGACGGAGGCGCCGGTGGCGTCGATCGCCAGGAACGACACGGTGGCCGTGCCGCTGCCGGTGGGGATGCCCGTGATCGCGCCGCTCGACGACATGGTGAGGCCGACCGGGAGCCCGGTGGCTCGGTACGTGTACGGCGCGGTGCCACCGCTCACCGTCGGCGCGGTGGCGGTGTAGCTCTGCAGGGTCTGCGCGGCGGGCAGGGTGGCGGCCGAGACGGCGAGCACCGGGCTGGGTCGACCGATGCGGGTGGGGCCGGTGCCGTCGATCGACACACGGCCGGCGACCACGCCGCCGAGACGGACGCCCGAGGTGCTCGAGATCCGCAGCAGTGCGTCGGGGACGTACACGACGCCGGCGAGATCTTGCACCGAGGCGCCGCTCTCGATGGTCACGTCGCTCGAACCGACCGACCACAGCACCAGACCGGCGTACTCGCCCGACGTCGCCGGGGTGAGCGTCACTGTCGCGTTCGGCGAGATCGATACGCCGCGGTCGGCGACGTGGAGCAGCACCTCGTCGCCGGTCACCCGGGCGCCGCTCGCGATCGTGAGGCCGGCGCAGAACACGTGGCGACCTGGTCGGAAGGTCACCGAGTCGGAGATCGTCACC
This sequence comes from Actinomycetota bacterium, assembly GCA_963169665.1. Classification (GTDB taxonomy): domain Bacteria; phylum Actinomycetota; class Acidimicrobiia; order Acidimicrobiales; family Ilumatobacteraceae; genus VFMC01. The sequence continues at coordinate 102,243 of CAUJET010000037.1, forward strand.
GCGGTCGGGTACACGGTCACGGTGTCGGGTCCGGCGCTGGAACCGATCGTCGGGTTCGTGCCGGCGCGGCACACCGCCGGCGTCGGCAGATCGGCCATCGGATCGTTCACGCCGGACAGCAGCGAGGTCGTGCCCGTCACGGCGAGCAGGGTCGGGTCGCCGGTGATCGGTGAAGCGCCGCACGCCGAGTTGAGGATCGCATCGCCCAACACGTAGGTCGTTCCCCGCCCGATCGCGGCGAGCACCGGACAGGTCGCGTCGCCGATCGCGAGCAGCGGCACCTGTGACGAGTTGAGCGTGGTCGGCGCGCCCTGGAGTTCGGCGCGCAGGCTGGCGCTCAGGGTCACGTCGAACGGGGCTCGCTCGTCGCCGCCGGCGAGGGTGAGGGTGACGCGATCGGGCAGGCCGACGCACGACAGCACGGGGTCGCACTCGACGGTGGCGGTGTCGACGTGGTGGCCGAGGATGGCCTCGGTGGTCGCTCCCAGTTCGCACGCGCGGCGGACGAACGAGCCGTCCGGCGACAGGCCGTAGGTGACGACCACGCGGTCGGTCGACGGGGCGCCGCGGTCGATCCACGCGAACCGCACGACGAGCGATCCCGACTGTTCGCAACCCGCCCAACCGTCGACGTCGGACACGGTGGACACGCCGAGGTCCACGGCCTGCTCGGCCGTGCTCGGATCGATGCCGCCTGCGGCCTGGGCGTCGGCGGCGAGGAAGGCGGAGATCAGCTGCGTGTCGATCGAGCTCGCCACCGTCGACGATGTGGTGTCGGCCACGTTGAGCGAGGTCATCAACGAGGCGACGAGGACGCCACCCACGAGCGAGCTGAGCACGATCGCCATGACGATCTCGACCAGGGTGAACCCACCGTCGGCCCCTCGCTCGGCCCGCGCACGAGCCGCTCGTGTCGTTCGCCGCGCCTCGCGAGGTTCGGCGGGCGCTGAGCTGCGGGAGGTGTCGTCCATGTGATGAACCGGGTGGTGCGATCGGTTCCCGGTGACAGTGAGGCGCGACGGCAGATGTGCCACCAGCTGGGCATGGTTCATCGCGTCGCCGGGCGGGGTATGGTCGACCTGTCGCTCGTTCCGGGCGGTCGTGGTCGTCGGGGCGAGCCCTCCGGCGTCGAGCCCAGCTGCGCTCGAACCGAAGGTGATGCCGCGTGTCGGGAGAGCCGACTCACGAGGAATTCGCCGCACATGGAGCGCCGGTGGGCGACGAGTGGCACGTCACGGTGCGGGGCGAGCTCGACCAGTCGACCCGAGGACTGCTCGTGTTGGCCTGCCTCGAGGGCGGGTCCCGGCCGGTCGTCGTCGATCTTGCGGGCGTGTCGTTCATGGATGCCGCCGGGTTCGGTGGTCTCGTCACCGCTCGAGCGGTGATCGTTGCACGCGGGACCTCGCTTGCGGTCCGCAACGCCACGGGTGCTGCCGACCGACTGCTCGAACTGCTCGAGGCGAGCGATCCGGCACGCCGGGGATACTGGCCGCAGCGTTTCGATCGGATGCTCCCGCCCGGGCAGCTCGGCGCCGGGTCGGACGGACCCACCGTCGGCTTCGACACACCGGGCGACGGGACGTTCGACTGGGCCGAGTGATCGGGCCGGGCGAACGGGCAAGGTATCCGGCCACCCGTGGCCGGTCTCGGTCGCGTGGGGCCGCCACGAGCTCGAAGGTCGCGGTGGCTCGCTCGACGTGCGCCATGCGTGCGACGAGCCGCTGCGCCTGATCGAACTCGTCGCCGGCGAGACTCGTCCGTCACTCTGCGCGGCAGGACACGCCAACTGAACCCTTGATCTGCTGGCCGGCGTCGCGTCAGGCGATGCCGACCTCGTCGCGACGCAGCATCCGTCGGCACTCGCCACACGCGAGCTCAGGTCTGAACGCCTGCCCACACGCGCGATGCGCGGCGACGACGGCTGGGCCGTCGGGCGCCGGGAGCCACCGTTCGCCCCAGGCGAGCAGGGAGGCAGCGACGCCGAACAGTGCCCGCCCCTTCACCGTGAGCCGGTAGGACGATCGGTCGGGACCGTCGGTGCCCCGCGGCTGATCGAGCACGCCGAGCTCGACGAACGAGCGGAGGCGATCGGCAACGATGTTCGGCGGTGCGCCGAGCAGGCGCTCGAACTCGCTGAAGCGGGTCGCGCCCAGGAACGCCGCGCCGAGGGTGGCCGACGACCAGCGGCTGCCGATGATCGCCATCGTCTCGGGGAACATGTCGGGACCCTCCGCCGTCGACGCAGCCGCCGCCGACGACCGGGCGCCGGAGGGCCGGCGACGGTTGCGACCCGCCGGCAGCGAGCGGGCGAACGAGCCGCTCGGCCCGAACGTGGCCTCGACATCGTCGACGGCCGCAGCCGTGGCGCACGCCGCGCAACAGAGCACGGGACGGAACCGGCGGCCGCATCCGGCGTGCACCATCTGGGGCAATCGGCTCGCCTGACCATCCACGTGCTCCTGCTCCCACGACCAGATGCCGAGCAGGAGTTGCCACAGGTCGAGGCCCGAACGCGAGAGCACGTACTCATGGCGACCCGCGACGGTCGACCGCACTCGGCGCAGCACACCGCCGTCGACGAGGGCGGCCAGCCGCGCGGTCAGCACCGAGTCGGAGATCGCGAGCCGCTGCTTGAAGTCGACGTACCGCGTCGCCCCGATGAAGGCGTGGCGCACGATGAGCAGCGACCACTCGTCACCGAGGAGCCCCAGCGCGGCGCCCATCGCGTTCGGTGTCGGCAACCCGGCGCCGGAGACGGCGCTCGTCGACACAGGCGCCGCTGGGCGGTCGATCGCCGCCGTTCGGTTCAGTGTGACCGGCCGAGCTGCGATGCCGGCGTCCAGCAGGAGTGGGTACCCGACGAGATCCGCTCGGGCAGACGGACCCGCGCGATCGGGCCGTCGGTGAGCGACGTGGCGTCGAAGATCAGGCACTCCGAGCGGTCGTTCACGATGTCGGTGGTGAACGTGACGAGGTAGCCGTCGTCCTCGGCCGTGGCGTTGGGCCGCGGCGCGAACGGGGTCTCGCTCCCGAACACGCCCTCGCCGAACGCGTAGCGCTCCTCGCGGCCCGACCGCACGTCCTGCTTCACGAGGCCGTCGAACAGGAACCAGCCGGGGTGGCCGGTCATGTTGTACGTGTAGCGGTAGTCCGTGCCGGCCACGTTCGGGTTGATCATGCCGAACTCCATGACGCGGTCGGAGAGCGACTCCTCCTTCGTCTCCCCGGTCACGAGGTTGAAGCGCCAGCGGTGCGGGCGTGCCTGGAGCCGGTTGACGTCGATGGTGCGGTACAGCGACATCCCCTTCGGGGTGCCCTCCTGCTTTGCGGGCGCCGGGTCGTGCTGGAAGAAGCCGTCGAGCACGAGCTCGTCGCCGTCCTCGAACGCGTTGATCCAGTGGAGGACGTAGGTGGGCGCGCCCTCGAACCAACGGATGTCCTCCGTGCTGCCGCGGCGGGGCACGACGGCGAACCGGGTGGGGAGGTCGCGGTGGTACTTCGGCACGTGCGCGCCGAGCGGGATCAGCTCGGGGTCCCAGAACATCGGGAGGTCGTTGAGGATCGCGTAGTTCTCGCTGAAGGCCATGTCGTGGGGCAGGCGCGGTCCGGGCAGCGGCACGTCGATCGAGTGCACGAGCTCGCCTTCGGGGCTCACGACGCCGTAGTGCATGTACGGCGCCTCGGTGCTGTAGCCGAACACGAGCAGTTCACCGGTGTGCTCGTCGAGCTTGGTGTGCGCCGAGATACCGGTCGGCGACGGGAAGTCGTGCACCCATGCGGCCTTGCCGCGATCGGCGAGGGTGAGCGGGTCGAGCTGGTACACCTCGCCGCACTGCCAGAAGCTGGTGAGCGCGACCCCGTTGTGGACGATGACGTCGGTGCTGGACGAGTCCTTCATCCGGCCACGAGCACCCCAACCGTCCTCGCGCTTGGAGTTCTGGGCCAGGTCGTAGAAGCCGGTCCACAGCGACTCGGCTGCGTCCTGCTCGGCGAGGAAGCCCTCGGTGCGCACGAACCGGTTGTGGTAGCTGGCCCGGCCGCCGGCGAAGGAGATCTGGTGGATCATCCCGTCACCGTCGAAGGGGTGGTACATCCCGATCGAGGGGTGCACCGGGTTCTCGGTGTTGCGCAGGTAGACGCCCTCGAGATCGGCAGGGATCTCGCCGGCCACGACCTCGAGGTCGTCGGCGTCCCACTCGCGGGTGTTGGGGCGCCAAGCACCGGTGCGGTACGGGTGGTCGTCGTCGGCGGGCAGCGTGGACGGGACGGTGTTGACGAGGGTGGGGCTCTGCTGGCTCATGGTCGGCCTTTCGCTACATACGAGCAGGGGGATCGGGTCGCGCTCAGGCGCTGACGACGAACGAGACGGTGGTGGTGGTCGAGCCACCGATGTTGAGCGTCGCGAAGGTGCGCGCACCCTCGACCTGGGTGTCGCCGGCTGTGCCGGCGACCTGCCGGGAGGCGTCGACGACCATGCGGATGCCGGTGGCGCCGACAGGGTGGCCGCCGCCGATCAGGCCGCCCGACGGGTTCACCGGGGTACTGCCGTCGCGCTCGAGCACGCCCTCCTCGACCGCTTTCCAACTCTCGCCCGGTGCGGTGATGCCGAAGTGGTCGATGGCCATGTACTCCGACGGCGTGAAGCAGTCGTGGGTCTCGATGCCGTCGATCGCCGCCACGCCGCCGATGCCCGCCCGAGCGAACGCGTCGGTGATGGCGCGGCGCACGTGCGGCATGACGTACTCCTCGTCGGCCGAGCGCTCGAGCTTGCCGGCGAGCGGGAGGCCGACGGTGCGATGGCCCCAGCCCACGATGCGTGGCACGCTGTCGAGCGAGCGGCCGCGGGCCGCGGCCCATGCCTCGGCGGTGCGGCGTCCGGCGAGCACGAGGCCGGCGCCGCCGTCGGTCACCTGGCTGCAGTCGGAACGGCGGATGCGGCCGTCGATGACCGGGTTGGCGACGTCGTCGGCCATGAAGCTCTCGGGCGTGTGCGCCCAGGCACGGGTCTGCGCGTTCGGGTTGTCCTTCGCGTTGCGGAAGTTGAGCTCGGCGATCGCCGAGAGGTGGCGTTCGTCGATGCCGAACCGGCGGTCGTACTCGTCGGCGAGCAGGCTGAACATGTACGGCCACATGTGCTTGGCCTCCTGGCCCTCGTGGCCGATCCACGCCGCGGCGCCGAGGTTCCGGGCGGCTTGGTCGCCGGGCACGTTGCGCTCCTGCTCGGCGCCGACCACCAGCGCGCAGTCGTAGCGGCCGGCCTCGATCTCTGCCATCGCCGCGAGGATCGCGATGCCACCCGACGCGCACGCCGCCTCGTGCCGAGCGGCAGGCACGCCCCACAGCCCGGGTTCGACCGTCGCTGGCATGCCACCGAGCTGGCCCTGCCCGTTGAACAGCTGGCCGAAGGCGTTGCCGACGTGGATCGTCTCGATCTGCCGCGGCTCGACATCGGCGTCGACGAACGTGCCCGCCACGACGTCGGCCACGAGGTCGCTGATCTCGAGCCCCTGCTTGCCGTAGTTGCGGGCGAAGTCGGTCTGGAAGCCGCCGAGGATGAAGATGTCCGTCGAGTGTGTGGTCACTTCGTCAACTGTAGTGACCGTCACGTCCTTCGGCCAGGTCCCGGATGCCGGCCACGGTGGCCTCCATCGCCGCCTTCAACTGGGCGAGCCGCCGCTCGAGGATCGGCTGCTCGCGCTCGGGTCGCTTGCGGATCATCGCCGACGTGCCCGACACGCCGGGACCCATCACCACGCGCTGGCGGAGGCGGACCGTGCGACCGATCGGCTCGAGCTCGAACGACCACTGCGCGCCCGGCTGATCGGGATCGACGACGTTCCACGCGAACACACGCTCGGGTTCGAGGCGGCTCACCCAGCACGTCGTGGTCCACTCGCCGACGCCCTCGAGCCGGTTGTGGCCGGCGAAGCGTGCGCCGACCACCGGCTCGGGATCGAGCCACTCGACCCGTTGCAGTTCGCCGCCGAAGCGGGCCGGCGTGGCGACGTCGCTGACGAGGGCCCAGACGGCGGACGGCTTGGCGGCGATGTCGATCTCGACGGTGACGCCCACGAGGTCGTCGAGGTGGGCGAGCCCGTCGGCGGACGGTTGCTGGCGCGTGTAGCCCCACCGGTCGAAGTAGGTGATCTCCCGCGCCGGCCGACGCCGGGCCGGCTGGAACTCGGTGCCGATCGTGCGCGCCACGGGCAGCAGCACCACCTGGGTCACGCCATCGGGGATGCCGAGCAGATCGGCCACCTCCTGGGCGCGGTTGAGGTGGATGGTGGTCCACGCGGTGCCGAGGCCGCGGGCGCGAGCGGCGAGACAGAAGCTCCACGCCGCCTGGAGCACCGAGTCGAACAGGCCGGGCCGACCCGATCCGTCGTGGCTGCCCCAGATGCACGCGATCACGATGGCCGGCACCTCCTCGAGGTGACGGGCGAGGTGTGCGCCCGATGCCATCACCCGCTCGCTGCCGTGGCCCGTGCCCTCGAGTCGATCGGCGAGTTCGATGATCCCCTGACCACCCGCCTGGCGATAGAGATCGGCCAACGCTGCCTTCGTCCCCGGATCGCGCACCACCATCCATCGACGACTGGAGATGTTGCCGCCGGTCGGTGCCTGCTCGGCGAGGTCGATGCACTCGAACAACGACTCGTCCGACACGGGACGGGTGAGATCGAGGCGGGTGCGCACCGATCGGGTGGTGCGCAGGACGTGATCGACCGGTGCGCTCTCGCCGATCATCGGGCGGGCTCCGTCTGTGCGACGGCGGCGCGCAACGCGGTGGTCATCGCATCGAGCAGTGCGATCATCGAGGGTGCCTTCGGCACCATGCGTTCCGCGGCGTGGTACATGCCGGGCACCACGTGCACGTCGCACGGCACGCCGGCCGCCTCCAGCCGGGTGGCGTACTCGATCGACTCGGCGTGGAAGAGGTCGATGGTGCCGATGCCGATCCAGGCCGGCGGCAGGCCGCCGAGGTCGGCCCGCCGCGCCGCCGATGCGTAGGGCCGCGGTTCGTCGGCCCGGACGGGATGGCCGAGATAGGCGGACCACGCGTACCTGTTGGAGGTGTTGGTCCAGGTGAGCGCCTCGGCGTCGGCGCGCAGCGCGGTGCGATCGTCGAGCATCGGGTACTGCAGGAGCTGGAAGCAGATGGCGGGCCCGCCCCGGTCGTGGGCGAGCTGGGCCAGGCAGGCCGCCAGCCCGCCGCCGGCGCTGTCGCCACCGACCACCACGCGGGCCGGGTCGACACCGAGATTCTCGGCGTTCGAGTGCAGCCATTCGAGCGCCGCGAGGCAGTCGTGCAGGCCGGCAGGGAACGGGTGCTCGGGTGCGAGGCGGTAGTCGACGCTCACGACCACGAGGTCGAGCTCGGCGGCGAACCGGCTGCACAGCCCGTCGCCCGCAGCAGGGGTGCCCATCACGAGGCCGCCACCGTGGATCCACAACAGCGCAACGCTCGGTCCGGTCCGTCCCGGTCGGTCGTAGATCACGACGGGCACTGCGGGCTGCTCGCCCGACACCGGCACCACCTCGGTGCGCCGGTCGACGCCGGCGACCATCGCGCCGGGTTGCGGTGTCGACATGAGTTTCCGTCCGATCGTGAGCGACCGGTCGCCCGTGACCGACATGGGGACGTACAGCACCGGACTGCGCAGCTCCGGGGCGACGTTCGCGAGCTTCGGGCGGCGCCGCGCGATACCGGCCCCTGCGAGGCCGAAGATCACCGTGAGTGCCATGACGAGACGCTTCATGGCCGCCGATCCTGGCACAGCGCGGACGGGCGCCGACGTGCCGTGGCACGCTCGGCCGGCAGGGTCGTCAGTCGTCGCACTCGGCGACGACACCGCCGAAGCAGTCGCCGTTCGCGAGCTTCTCCCGCGCCGTCGCGAACTTCTCCGGGCACCCGATCGCCGCGGTCTCGACGAAGCCCGGCGGGTAGTCGGCGGGGTGCACGAGCATGTCGTACACCGAGAAGTCGTTGATCGAGTTGGGCGACGTGTCGACGCAGATCGTGCGGAAGCTGGCGATCGCCTGCGTCCGTTCCTCCGGGGTCTCGAACACGAGACCTGAGGCGTCGAGCGCTGCGGCCACCTCGGACTCGCGGAACTCGACGAGCACCTCGGTCTCGGAGGCGCACGACGCGACAGCGAGCCACGCCAGCACGATCGCTGCGGCGATCGGGCGCGTCGGGCGCGGCGAGCGCGGTGGCCGGGTCAGACGAGCGCCGGCGCCAGGGCGCGCCACTCGTCGACCGGCAGTGCCCGCGGGTCGTTGGTGAGCACCTGGATGCACACGTGGTCGGCGCCGGCGTCGCGGTGCTGCTGCACTCGGGCGGCGATGGCCGCCTCGTCGCCCCACACCACGAGCGCGTCGACCAGGCGGTCGCTGCCACCGTTGGCGATGTCGTCGTCGGTGAAGCCCTGGCGCTTCCAGTTGTTCGAGTAGTTCGGCAGGCCGAGGTAGGTGGCGAGGTGCATGCGGGCGATCTCGCGGGCCTTCGTGGGGTCGGTCTCGAGCACGACGCCCTGCTCGCTGGCCACCAGGCCGTCGGCGCCGATGCCCTCGCGTGCCTTCGCGGTGAGCTCGGGCGTGACGAGGTAGGGGTGCGTGCCGGCCGTGCGTGTGCGGGCGAGCTCGAGCATCTTCGGGCCGAGCGCGGCGATCACGCGGTCGTTCACCGCGAGGGGAGTGGTGGCGGCGTCGAGGCCGTCGAGGTAGTTGGCCATCGTCTCGATCGGCTTGGTGTACGTGCCCGGCTCGTTCACGTGGTCGATGAACGGGCGGTGGCTGATACCGATGCCGCACAGGTAACGCGGGCCGTGCTCGGCGGTGAGCCGGGCGTGCTGCGCGGCGGCTTCCTCCGGCGTGTGCATCCAGACGTTGAGGATGCCCGTCGCGATGGTCGCCGTCGTCGTGGCCCCGAGCAGGGTGCCGAGCGGGGTGAACAGATCGCCGCCGACGTCGGGGATCCACAGGGCCGAATAGCCGAGCGACTCGAGCTCGGCCGCTGCCGGTGCCACCTGCGCCATGTCGCCGTAGCGCAACATGCCGCTCCAGATGCCGGTTCCTGTCAGTCGTGCGCTCATGCGACCGAGTCTGCCAGCGATCCCTCCCCCCGGTCGGGTCGGCGGTTCGGCCCGTCGGCGCGACGCTCCCCGCCGGACGCCCTGGCCGACCCGGAAGGGAAACTCTTCTGCGCCACTCAGAGCCCACCCATCGACCACCGCCCCAGCGGGACCAGGCGAGCCATCGGGCCCCGCCTCCCGCCCCGACAGCGCAGGGAAGTCCCGGACCCTCATGGGGGTCCGGGACTTGCCGATGTCGTGCACCGTCACACGTTGGAGCAGGGGAATCGAGCCGTCCTCTTCGGTGTGCTTCACGGGTGTTGCAGCAGCTCGGGGTCTGTCTGGGAGGTGTCCTGCAACGACCGGCCGGCTTCGAACCGTGTACGTCGGTGACGAGTCAGCCGAGCGATTCGAACACTCTGAGCACCGGATCGGGGTAGTCGTCCGAGGGTGCCTCGACCTGTTGCACCGTGATGGTCATCGTGATGCCACTGTCGGGACACGTGGTGGCCGTGGTGCCTCCGTACCCGGTGTGCGAGTAGCAGGTCTCGCCAGACGGGCTCTCCACCAGGAAGATGCCCAGGCCTTCGCTGGCGGCCTCCGAGCCGGGTTCGGCGTCGGCGGCAGGAGTGATCATCTCGGCGAGGGTCTCGGGCTTGTCGAAGATCCGACCGCCGAGCAGCGCGTCGAAGAACATCGAGATCTCACGGGTCGTGCTCACGATGCCACCGCCCCCGTACATGTCCTGGCCCGGATCGATGTTGGTGTAGTCGAGCGTGCCGATGTACTGGTGACCGAGCGGCTTGTCGGGAGCGGGCCGGTCGAGGCGCTCCACGAAGGTCTCCGTGAGGCCGAGCTCATCGAACCCGAGGAGCTCAGCCAGGGCGGCGCCATAGCTGGACACGCCCATCGCCCGTTCGAGCAGATCGCCCAGCAGCACGTATCCGGTGTCGGCGTAGTGGAACTCGGCGCCCGGTTCGGCCAACGGGTCGTAGTTGTCCATCGCGAACTGCACTTCGAGTTCGCGATTCCACTGGAACGTGGGGTCCGCCTCGAGCAGCCCTTGGAACTTCCCCTCGTAGTTCTCCTCGAAGCCCGCGTAGTCCGCAATCCCCGAGGTGTGGGTGAGTAGGTGGCGAATGGTGATGGCGTCCACGTCGTACCCGTCGGCGCTCAACATCTCGACGTAGAGGGGGGACAGGTGCTGTGAGATGGGGTCGTCCAGGCCGAGTTCGCCCATCTCGGCCAGGCGTAGCACCGATGCGGCCACGAACGTCTTGGTCACGCTGGCGACGCGGATCGGTGTGTCCACCTCGAGCGGAGCCGACGCATCGAGCTCCAGCGTGCCGGCTGCGGCGCCGCCGGTGTACTCCGGCGAGATCACCCACATCAGATGGCCGGGCGAGTTGGGGTACTTCGCGACGGCCTCGGTCAACCATTCGGTCAGCAACTCGTCATCGAGCGCTGCGGCCACCGCCACCGTCTCGGCCGAGGTCTCCGCGACAGCCTCGGTGGATGACGGCGCCGATGTCGTCGCGGGATCACTTGCGCTCGATGCCGGCGACGAGTTCGAGGTCGGGTCGGACGAACACGCGACGAGGCATGTCAACGCCGCGAGGGAGGCGGCGACCACTGCGCCACGGGTGACGCCCTTCATCGCAGGAACTCTTCGTCGGTTGCGGTGGTGGTGATCATGAGATGCCCTTCCGGATCTATGCATCGGAACGGGGGATGCTCCGATCGTTCGGTGCAGCATGGATCAACGCCTCATCGCCTCACATCGGCAGATCGACGTACTCACGCGCGACGCTTCACAGGTACGTCGTTTCGCGGATGTTGCACGTCCGATCCGACGTGGAAGATGGGACGATGAGCCAGGCAGGTGGGCGGCGCGTCGAGCGACAGCGTTCTCGTAGGCTCCCCGCGATGGCCGACCGTGTGGAGCTGCTCGCAGGACGCACGTCGGAGGTGGACGGGATCGTCGACGCTCACGCCCGAGGTCGTCGGCTCGTCGTGGTCAGCGGAGAGGACGGCGCCGGGAAGTCCGCCGTGCTCGAGCACGTGGTGGCGCGTGCGGCCGGGAGCGGTACGCACACCTTGGTGGGGCGTTGTCCTCGCATCAGCGTGTCGGCGTTGGAGCCGTTGTGGCAAGCGTTCGGGCCGATGGCGTCGGAGTGGAAGTCGATCCCGTCGACGCTGCACCCGATCCGGCGAGACGTGCTCAGAGTGCTCGGGCCATCGGGCGCCCATCTGGGCTCGATGCCGACCGATCCTGCTGAGCCGGGCGCGTTGGCAGCGGCGCTCACCGCCGTGGCAGGCGTGGCAGGCGTGGCCGGCCAACCCGGGCGAGCCTTGCTGGTCATCGACGACGTGCACTTCGGAGACGCCGATCTCCGTGTGTTGCTGGGCGCCGTGGCGCGGAGTTCGGCAGCGGTGTGCGCCGTGGTCAGCCTCACTGGGACATCGGTTGATGCGTCGGGGTTCGTGGAGGAGATCGGGGCACCGGACTCCGTGTGCGTCGCACTGGATGGCCTGGATGAAGCAGCGGTACGGCAGATCGTGCTCAGTCGACGCCCCGACGCGAGTCCACAGATGATCGACGAACTCCACCAACGGAGCGGCGGGAATGCGCTCTTCCTGCTGACGATGCTCGACAGCGACACCCATCTCAGCGGCACTGACGTTCCCGGCTCGATCGCCGACGGTGTGTCTCGTCGACTCGCCGGCTTCCCGGACCGAGAACGGGCGATCTGCGAAGCGGTGGCCATCGTCGGCCGGTCCTGCTCGTTCGAACTCGTCCAGCGCCTCGTCGACCTGTCGGAGAGCGATGTCGTGGCCGGTCTGCGGCGGCTGCAGGACCTGAAGGTCATCGGTGAGGGACCACCCGACGAGTTCTGGTTGCGTTCGCCCATGATGGCCGCGGTCGCCGCGGCGACCACCCTCAGTCGGCAACGGCGGCGTCTGCACACCACCGTGCTCGAAGTACTCGAAGCGACCGACCACCCGGACCCGGCGAGCGTGCTCGCTCACGCAGCAGCGATCGGTGACGCGCACCGTGCGGTTCCGGCAGCACGTGCCGCGGCCTTGTCGGCCCTGGACAATGGAACTCCTGGTCGGGCCGCGCGGCTCGCGGTCGAGGGGCTCAGCTTCGACCCGGGCGATGTCGACCTCCTGTTGGCGGCCGCAGAGGCGGAGCTCCGTTGCAACGACTTCGCAGCAACCGAACGCCACGGCGTCTCGGTGACCGTTTCGCCGTCGGCGACGCCATCACAGCGCGCTGCGGCATGGCGTGTGCTCGCGCGCTCACGTTGGCAGCGAGGAGACGGCGCCGGGCGAGATGACGCGTTGCACCAAGCCACCGCACTCTTGCCACTGGTCCCTCGTGGTGCAGAGTTGGCGCTCGTCCATCTGGCCCAGGCAGAAGCGGCGATGATCGCCGACGATCTCGAGCTGACGCTCGAGGCTGTCACCGCCGCACGAGCCCACCTCTCCCCGGCAATGGCAGAACACGAATCGCTGTCAGTGGCGCTCGATGTCATCGAGGGGTCGGTCCTGTCCAGTCGTCCGAACGACGCCGCCGTACGGGGCATCTCGATGCTCGAGCAGGCGCTGCCGGTCGCGCGTGGCGCAGGCGACGTGGTGACGGTCTGCCGAACACTCAACAACCTCATCCACGCGACGGTCTGCCGGCGTCCGGTGGACTCGACTGCCAGATTGATCGACGAGCTCGACACCGCCAGCGCGTCCGACGAGCGATGCCGCCCGTACGTTCGGCTGTGGCGCGCCCTCCTGGCCGAATGTGCCGGCGACTCGACGTCCGTCGCAGCGCACGCCCGCTTGCTGGCCCAGCCGTCCGATTCCCCCGATCGGTGTGTCCGCCTCGTCGGCGTCCACCTGTTGCTCGACCAACAACGTCTCGCCGAGGCGTCAGCCATCCTCACCGCGGTGTCAGCGTTGGCCGCCTCGCGTGCCGACCCCGAAGTGGATTGGTGGACCGAGTGCCTGTGGTTGCATCACCGAGTGCTCGCCGGTGAGCAGATCGCCACCGAGATCGTTCAACGCCTGGAAGCGCGCGCGTACCCGAGTCTGATTGCAGCCGACAAGGCTGCCCGTCTCGCGATCGTCGCCGCCGAACGCTGGCCCGGCACGACCCCTGCGCTCACCGCTGCGATGGCGCACTGGCTCCACCCGGTCGAACAGGCCGCCTGGACGCTCCATCTCGACGCGATGACCTCTGCTGCCGCTGGCGACCACGAGGCTGCGATCGCGCTGGCGACGGCAAGCGCCAACGATCCCCATCCACGCGCGGCCGCCAGTCGGGCCGGCGCGTGGACACTGGCTGCTCGCTCCTGCGCAGCAACCGGCGACCGAACGCGCGGGCGAGAGTTCGCCCACACCGCGCTCAGCGCGGTCGCTCACTGGCCCGGCACCGCCCAGGACGAAGCCCGATCGGTGCTTCGGTCCCTCGGCGGCCGCCCAACGGCGCAACGGTCGAGCGGGCTGACCCCACGCGAGCAGGACGTTGCGAAGCTGATCGCAGCCGGCCTCGCCAATGCCGAGATCGGGCGACGGCTCGGGATGTCCGCCCGAACGGTCGGTGTCCACGTCACTCACATCCTGCCGAAGCTCGGGGCCACCAATCGCACCGAGATCGCCATCCATGCGGTGCGTTCCGGACTTGCGGACTGAACCTCGGGGAGGCGGTGGACACAGGCTCGTTCCGAGCCTCTCTGTTGCAAGAAGTCCCGGACCCTGATGAGGGTCCGGGACTTGCCGATGTCTCGCGACATCACACATCGTGGAGCTGGGGGTGTGTTGTCTCAGGACATAGGAAAGGGATGTCGCGCGTCATAGGAAACCCTTGGCGGGGTGTCCAAGGCGCGTCTGATCATCACTGCTGTTGTTCTGGAGGGCCGTTCGCAACGGTCGGTC